>NZ_SOFM01000002.1:0-37172 GCF_004402705.1 Cryobacterium mannosilyticum
TTCGTTCTTGCTTGAGCCGGTGACCTTCTGGATCATCGCCTCCGGGGAGAGGAACCCCTGCTGCGCGGCCAGGCCCGAGTGGCCCAGCTCCGGGCGGGAGCGGTCGGCGATGGTCGCGGCCATCCACGCCGCCCGGGTCTCCAACAACCGGCGTGCGGTGGCGATGTCTTTTTGACCGGCCAGCGCCGCGGCATCCGTCAGGGCCTCGTAGTCGGCGCTGGAGCAGCCCAGGCGGGCGACGGCATCCGCTGCCTGTCTGAGTTGCTCTGCCGGTGAGTCCATGCCACGAAGATACCAAAACACGAACACACATGTGAGGGTTTGTCACTACTTGTGGATAACTTATTCGAAGATTCATTCTTACGGCTCGCCGTTCGCTCGTGGCGTGCGCCGTGGTGGGGGCCCGGCGACCTGCGACTGGTTGAATGGATGCCGTGACTGATCAGACTCCGACGACCCGATCCGATGCCCTCGCCGCCGCGCTTGCCGCGCAAGACGTGGTTGCCGTGGCCTACGCCCTCCGCAACGACGTCGTGATCGTGCCCCAGCTCGTCGTGAACGGCCAGGGCGAGCAGGTGCGTGTGTTCGGCCGCGAGGGCACCGACAAGCGGATGCTGCTGCTCTTCTCCTCCGCCGAGAACTACGCCCAGATGGTCCCTGACGAACCGAACCCGCAGGTGATGGTGGGCGACACCCAGTGGCTGAGGGAGTTCCTCACCGTGCATCAAGGCGTGCTCGAGATGGTGTTCTTCGATATCGCAGGCCCGCACGTGATGCAGGCCGACCCGGCCGACCTGATGCGTGCCCTCGGTCCGCAGCCCGGTGAGAGCGCCGACCCGCCCCAGCAGTCCGCGGACAAGCCCGAGCAATAGCCGAACAGGGTCGATTCCTCGGCTGCGAGCGGTCCCCGTGCTGGGGGTCCACACGCGACGTGATGACAGCCCTGTGACGCTAGGCTGAGCCTCGACGGTGTTCGGCCCTCTCAGTGAGTGGAGTCCGACGGACTCTTCACGGTCCGCTCTCCTGGCACCCGTCAGGGAGCAGGTCGCAGTGGTGGGGACTGATCAGGATGCCGACGGCATCCGTTTGGCGAGCGTCGAGCGTCGGTTCTGGATCGACCGTGACGATGCTCTCCAGTTGGCCCTGGACTGGCTCGCGGAGTTTGGCGATGCCGAGTACGGTGCGACCGGCCGTCGACTTCAGGTCCTGATTGCCGCCGTCAGCATCCACCGGGCCGATCCGAGCCGAAGCGCCATCGACGTGCAGCAGATTCTCGCCTGGGCGCAGCAGCACGGCGAGATCGCTCTGCAGTCCCGGTGCCACGACGTGCTCGGCTCGCTCTTCGAAATGGTCGGCGACCCCGCGGCCGCCCTCGAGCACGCCGTCGCCGCGAACGACCTTCTGTCTGAATCGGAGGCCCCTCTGATGCGGGCCGCCGCCCGCAAGTGCCTCGCCGACGCGCTCGGCTCGGCCGGGTCCCTCGACGAGGCTCGGCGGCGCTACGACGACGCCCTCCGGCTCGTGATCGATGACCCGGAGACGAACATCCGGTACATCATCCTCAACAACCTTGCCTTCACCGAGCATCTGGCCCACAACAACGACGAGGCCCTCGAAGCCGTCGAACGCCTGGTCGGGCTGTCGCAGCTCAGCGACCGTGAGATCGGGATGTCCGCTCGCGACACCATCGCGAGGGTGTACATGGCCGCCGGTCGGCTCGACGAAGCCGAGACCATGCTCCTCCCGGCGATGGACTCAGTGTTCAGCGAAGCACACCCGGACAGCTCAGCCGCCGCCCTCGTCGCGCTGACCGAGCTGTACCGCGAGCAGGGCAGGCTGGGGAAGGCGCAGGCCGTGATCGACCGGTGCCGCGACCTCGCCCAGCGCAACGGACTGAACCGGCGCACCACCGAGGTGGCGCGCGAGCAGGCCGAAGTCCACGCCGCGAACGCGGACTACCGAGCCGCCTTCGAGGCGTTCCGCGACTTCCACGAGAAGTTCGAGGCGCTCGGCGCGAGCGAGAATGAGGCGCGGGGGCGCATCCTCGAGGCCATGTTCCAGACCGCCGAGTCCCGCCGCGAGAGCGAGCGCTACCGAGAGCTCGCCGAGCGCGACCCGCTCACCGGGTTGCACAACCGGCGGTTCGTCGACGAGCACCTCGGCTCGGCCCTGATGCGGTTGCGGGAGGGTGGTCTTTCACTCGCCATCGCCATGATCGACCTCGACCACTTCAAGCGCATCAACGACACGCTCTCCCACGAGGTCGGCGACGAGGTTCTCCGCGCGCTCGGCCGAATCCTCATCGACGCGGCGAAGGCCGTGCCGGACGCCATCGCCGCGCGCCTCGGCGGCGAGGAGTTCCTGCTGATCCTCCCTGAGACGGATGCCGAAACCGCCCACACATACTTCGAGGGCCTGTGTCGCACGATCGCCGACTACGACTGGGCGCCGATCACCCACACCCTGCCCGTCACGGCGAGCATCGGCGTCGCCCTGGCACCCGACGACGGCAGTCAGAGCTCCGACCTCTTGCGAGCGGCCGATGTGCGCCTGTATGTCGCCAAGCGCGATGGCCGCAACCGGGTCGTTCATTCGGCGATCATCGCCCGGTCGGTCACTGAATCCGTTGAGGCGCACCTTGTCCCGGCCGGCCCGGTCGCTGCCGGCTCGATGGAGATCGTCGCCTAGTTCGCCAGCGGCCGAGTGTTCCTGGAAGACCGCTCCTAGAAGACCGCGTCGAGTTCTGCCTCCCTGGCCGAGAAGCCGGTCTTGATCGCCAGGGCGACCGCGGCGCCGATCGACCCGGTGGCCGACGCGTCGATGCGGGTGGAGAACCCGAGGCGAGCCGCCTCCGCCGCCCGCAGCTTGGCCGCCGACACCGGCCGCACCTCGCCGGCCAGGCTGATCTCGCCGAACGCGACCGCGTTCTGGGCGATCGGCAGGTCCTTGCACGCGGAGGCGATGGCGAGGGCGATGGCGAGATCGGCGGCGGGCTCCGTGAGACGGATGCCGCCCACCGTCGACACATAGACATCCATGCCGCCCAGCCCCTCGAGCCCTGCCCTCCGCTCGAGCACCGCGAGGAGCATTGCCACCCGGGACGAGTCAACCCCGTTGGTGACCCGGCGGGGGTTCGGCGCCTGGGACTTGATCACGAGCGCCTGCACCTCCACCGGCATCGCTCTCCGGCCCTCGAGCGCCACCGTGACGCAGGTGCCGGACACGGCCACGGCGCCGCGGCTGAGGAACAGTCCGCTCGGGTCGGGCACCTCGGCGATGCCGTCGCCGGTCATCTCGAAGCAGCCGACCTCATCGGTCGAGCCGAACCGGTTCTTGAGCGCGCGCACGAACCTCAGCGCGGTCTGCCGGTCGCCCTCGAACTGGCAGACCACGTCGACCAGGTGCTCGAGCAGCCTCGGCCCGGCGATGGAACCGTCCTTGGTCACGTGCCCGACGAGGAGGATGGGCAGGTTGCGGTCCTTCGCCACCCGGATCAGGGTCGAGGCCACCTCCCGCACCTGGCTCGGCTGCCCGGCGAGACCGTCTGAATTCGAGCTGGCCACCGTCTGCACCGAGTCCACGATGACCAGATTGGGTTTCACCGCGTCGATCTGGCCGAGGATGGTGGCCAGGTCGGTCTCCGCCGCGATGAACAGTTCGGGCTGGAGTGCTCCGGTGCGCTCGGCCCGCAGGCGCACCTGGCTGACCGATTCCTCGGCGCTCACATAGAGCACCCGGGACTTCGCCGCCGCGGCCTTCGATGCGACCTCCAGCAGCAGGGTCGACTTGCCCACGCCCGGCTCGCCGCTGAGCAGGATGACCGAGCCGGGCACGATGCCGCCGCCGAGCACCCGGTCGAACTCGGCGATGCCGGTCGGCCAGTGCGAGACGGCGGTGGTGTCGACGTGGGTGATCGGCCGGGCGATTCCGGTGCCGCTGATCGCGGCAGGCTTGAGCGACCGCGCCGCACTGGCCTTCTCCGTGGTGTCGACCACGGTGCCCCATTCGTGGCATTCGGCGCAGCGGCCGGCCCATTTGAGGGTGGTCCAGCCACAGTCCGTGCAGCGGAAGGAGGAAACGGGTCTGGCCATGCCAGCGAGCCTAGCCTCGGCCACCGACCCTTGATTACTGCGGGGCCAGCTCCCGGGGAACCAGCCGGGCAGCCTGGGTGCCGACCGCCGGCAGGAACGCCTCGGCCCACATCCGGTAGCCCCGGTCGTTCGGGTGGAACAGGTCGCTCGCCACGTGGGTGGCGATGCTGCGCAGGCCCTGCCGTTTGGTCGTGGCGTGCAGCGGCACGACGGTCAGGTCATGCTCGGCGGCGACGGTGCGCAGGATCTGATTGGCCACCGCGACCTTGCGTTCGTTGCGCGGCAGGTGGAAGCAGGGCAGGTCGGCCACCAGGGTGTGCGCGGGCAGCACGGCGAACAGTTCGCGGATCCCGGCCTCGAACGTGGCAGGGTCCCAGAGGGCGATGTCGTTCGCCCCGATCGCCACGGTCACGATGTCGGGGGAGAGCTTGACGAACCGGGGCAGCTGGTCTCGCACGGCCAGATCAACGGTCGCGCCCGACACGCTGAGATTGACCACGCGCACCGTGCGGCCGGTGGCCAGCCGGATGTGGTCGGCCAGCAATCCGACGTAGCTGCGGTGCGGCTCGCTCGCGCCGATGCCCTGCGCCGCGCTGTCGCCGATGGCCACGTAGAGCAGCTCGCCCTTCACCTTCGCATGGGTGCGCCACCAGAGCGAGTGCACCGGCAGGGTCTCGTTCAGCACGGCGGCGTTCTCGGCCAGCCGGCCCTTGAAATTGCGGAAGTTCACCAGCGCGGCGGCACCGATCCCGGCCGCGGTCGCGACGGTGCCGGCAGCGACGATGAGGGCCCGAATGTTCTGATTGGCGTTTGTCACCCGCCGAGATTACCGCGGTCCACTGGGTGTTCGCTGCCGCATCGGCTCACGCCCAGTCCCTACGCCGCGTGGCGAGCGGATGCTGCAGCGCCGCCCGATTCGCATCCCGCCTCGGTCTCAACTACAATCTCCCTCGGTACCGTGTCCGAGCGGCCGAAGGTGCAACTCTCGAAAAGTTGTGTGGGGGAGACTCCACCGTGGGTTCAAATCCCACCGGTACCGCCACGAATCACCCCCTGCATCCCTTTGTTTCACTGGGAAGCCGGGGGTTTTTTCTTGCTTGCAGCAGGTCCTGCCCGGCGTTCCGGCCTCTCAGAGGCCTGGTCTCGCGTCAGGTGATCTGCGAGGAATGTCCGCCAGCGGGCGGCTGCCAGCAATCAGAGCAGTTGGGACTATCGGCGCCCGGCCGTTACATCGTCTGAATTCTCACCAGCTCGTGAGCGGTCCAACGCTTCGTGGAGCTGAGCGATCTGCCGCGAGAGCGCTTTGATCTCTCCGCGCGTGGCGGACCGACCTCTGATGCGTTGCCACTCGCGTTCATGGAGTTCTCCCACCCGTGAACTGATACGCAATCATGGGTACGCTCGATGAGGTGCGTTTGCAGAACTAGTTGACGTGCCGCTCGGCGGGCAATATTCCCGTCGCGCTCGGCTCGTACGTGAAGGAAACACCGTGTCTGATCACGCAAGAATCAAGGGCCACACCGTGACCCGCACCGTGCATATCGAGGCCGCGCGCGCGAGCGTCTGGAAGGCGCTGACCGACCCCGAGGTGATGGTCAAGTGGTTCGGAGACGGTGTGGTGTTCACCGCGCTCGAGCCCGGTGCTACTGGCAGCATCGACTGGGATGACTACGGCAGCTTCCCGATCGAGATCACCGAGGTGGTGCCCGACGGCTCGTTCGGCTTCCGTTGGTCGGGAATCCCCGCCGAAGAGCTCGACGAGTACTCGACGCACGTGCGCTTCACCCTTGCCGATGCTGGTACCGGGACGGATGTCACGGTAATCGAATCGGGCTTCGACACACTCCCCGGCGGCACCCTCTACCGTCGCGAACGTCTTGAGCAGAACCGAGAGGGCTGGGACGTCGAACTCGACGAGCTCGCGATCCTACTCGAGGGTGTCACCCAGTAGTTCACGATTAGGGGGGAGTCGCTCGACGAGTTGGCCACGTTGCTGGGCCGGTAGAAGATTATTTGGCGGAGCGCAGAGGATGTGCCAGAAAGCGCCGAAAATCTGCCCCGTCATTTGTAAGCCCCCTGCATCCCTTTGTTTCACTGGGAAGCAGGGGGCTCTTCTATTCCTTCGCGGGGGTCCCTGACAACGGTTTGACAACACTCGAAAGAGTTTTAGCGTGATCGAGCGCGACGGCGACGTCGCCATCGACTCGTCCTAAGGATGCACAGAGTGCGCGGCCAGCATCCCCTTTCTCAGAGGCTGGCCGCGCAGAGTCAGCGACGAACGCCGAAGCTTGGTGTAGCGCGCTCACTCAGGGCGTGTTCAGCTGGTCCCGGACTGCGGTCGACCGGCTGCTTCCGATAGCGACGCCAAGCGCGACCGTGACGAGCGTTGCCGCGAGCGCGAACGCCCACCGGGTGCCGGTGGCGACGTCATCGGGCAGTGCGGTGGTGATGTCGGTCGCCCCTGAGGCGAAGGCGAAGACAGCGCCCATCACTGACGCGCCGGTGAGAAGCCCCAAATTGCGCGATAGGTTGAGCATTCCGGAGATCACGCCGCGCTGGTCGGCGCGGATGCCTGTCATCACCGTGGTGTTGTTGGCCGTCTGAAACAGCGCGTAGCTGGCGGTGATGACCACAAGCGAGATGACATATCCCGCGACACCGAACGAGATCGGCACCAAAGACATCGAAATCGACCCGATGACCATGCCGATCAGTCCGAAGACGACCACGCGCTGGGTTCCCAGACGATCTACCAGGCGCCCGGCCGGCACGCCGGTTAGCGCGGCGACGACTGGACCGGCCGACATCACGAGGCCGATCAGGGCTGGCTGGATCCCGAGGGCACGTGAGAGATGGAACGGACCAACCACCAGCGTCGTCATCATGACCGTCGAGACGAGAGCGCTCATCCCAAGGCCGGCGCTGAGCACGGGGTCACGGAAATTCTTCAATCGAATCAACGGTGACGTCACCCGTTTCTCGGCGAGCACGAATAGGCCCAATCCGACCGCGGCAGCCAGGAGCAGAGCCACGCTCAGAGGTCCGAATACGCCACGCTCGAGGGTCACCGCGAGCGAATAGGCCCCGAGTGTCAGGGCGAGCAGTGACGTTCCCACATAGTCGAAGCCGAGTCGACCGGTCTTCCGCGTTGGGCCGTCGGCAGGCAGGTATCGTCGCGCGAGGACAAACGTCAAGAGGCCCAGCGGTGCAGTGACGAGGAAGATCGCCCTCCAGCCGAAGCCTGCGATCAGGAGGCCTCCGAGCGACGGCCCGAGGGCAGTGCCGATCGCGGACATCGTCCCGAGCAAACCCATGGCCCGTCCGATCCGTGGCTTTGGCACCGTCTCGGCAACGAACGCCATGCTGAGTGCCATCATGCTGGCTGCGCCGATGCCCTGGGACGCGCGGGCCGCGATCAAAAGCCAGAGGGTTGGCGCAACGCCGGAGAGGAACGTGGCCGTCGTGAAGATAGCGATTCCGACCAGCAGTAAGCGCCGGCGTCCGGCGATGTCACCGAGGCGCCCGACGCCAACAATCAGGGACGAGATAGCGAGAAGGTAGGCAAGGACAATCCACTGGACTTGCTGGAAGGAGGCAGAAAACCCCTCCGCCATGCTCGGCAGGCCGACGTTGACGATGCTCGTGCTCAGCGCGGGGAGCAACATGGACAGCGAGAGAGTGAGGAGCGCCCACCGGAACCCACTCGCTCCGCCTGTTGTTCGAGCCAGTGATTGGTCTCGGTTGACGTTCGTTGTTCCCATGTGTGAACCTTTGCTTCCCTGCGGCCTCTGAACGGACTTCATCAGAGTAGAGCCGCCAACAACATGGCGGAAGGCGCAACATCGTCACATGATTAGTGCGCCAGACGCCATAGTCAGACGCCCCGTGGGACACTTGTCCTATGGCAAGACCTGACTTGAATCTCCTGGTTACCCTGGACGTGCTGTTGCAGGAGGGCAACGTCACTCGGGCGGCCGAACGACTAAGGCTCAGCCCCTCCGCGATGAGCAGGGCGCTTGCCCGGTTGCGTAAGACAACGGGCGATCCTCTGTTGGTCAGGGCCGGACGCGGTCTCGTGCGCACGCCTCACGCGCTCGAGCTCGTCGAGCGCGTCGGTCATATTGTGCAGGATGCTGAGGCGTTACTCCGCCCGGCCGAGACCGTCGACCTCGGTGTGGTGTCCAGGACGTTCACCCTGCGGACCAGCGATGGATTCGTCGAGAGCTTTGGACCCGATCTCATCAGCCGCGTCATCGAGAAGGCCCCAGGCGTGCGGCTGCGCTTCATGCAGAAGACCAACAATGACGCCGCGTCCCTGCGAGATGGCACCGTGGACCTCGAAATCGGCGTGGCAGACGAGACCATTCGGGAGATCCGCGCTGAGTCGGTGTTCAAGGACCGTTTTGTGGGCGTAGTCCGGATGGGGCACCCCTTGACGCGGACCAAGATCACTCCCAAGCGATATGCGTCCGGTGGTCACATCCGCGTGTCACGGCGCGGTCTCGAAAGAGGGGCCGTAGACGAGGCGCTCAGGCCATATGGGCTGGAAAGGGAGATCACGGTCGTCGTCGGCGGCTTCGCGGCCGCACTGGCTCTGGCCCGGGCATCAGATCTGATCGCTACCGTCCCTGAACGACAGACCAGGAACCTGCGTACCGACCTGTGGATGTTCCCCCTCCCGATACCCACGCCAGAAATCACCGTCTCGATGCTCTGGCACCCGAGGCTGGATGTCGACCCAGCCCATCGATGGCTACGCACTTGCGTGAGGCGCGTGTCCGCGGAGATCGACGCCGCGGTCTGAGCCCGACCACCCAGGCCCGACGGCACAAGTCGCCACTGTGGAAACGGCTCGTGGTGCGCGACAGTCCGTTTTCTCTGCGAAGAACGAGGCCCGGAACACGGAGCTGCTTCTCGGTCATCGGAGACACGGACTCGACATCAAGAAGTTGTGAAGGCGCACCACAGCGCCAGCGTCAGCGCATCGGCCAGGAGTTCAGTCAAGCAACGGGGGTTTCCTGAGGCACCCCGGATTTCGACGGTTCTTTCGTGCGTCTGCTATGTCACGTGGTCTTGGACCGAGCTCGAACGTGGATGCGCTCGCCCTGTTTCCCGAACATGCACGAAGAACGCGAGGGTCTTCGACCTGAGGCGACGTCACAATCTCCTCGAAAGGCACAGGTCGTCCCTGTTTCAGCAAATTCATTCCCACTCTCACCGTCAGGCGTGGCACTCTCTCTTCAGGAGGTACACACGATGACAAGGTTCCTGAAGACACAGCACGACGTAATCATCATCGGCGCCGGAGCTGCTGGCTTGGGCGCCGGGTTAGTGCTGGGGAGAGCCCGTGCGGATGTGCTGCTGATTGATGCGGCCAGCCGCGCAACGCGCCGGCCGCACATACGCACGGCTTCGTCTCCCGCGACGGCATGCCGCCGACGGAGTTTCTGGCCGCGGGCCGCCAAGCGGTCGCCGTCTATGGCGGCTCAATCGAGGCCTCGACGGTGACAGCGATCGGTCGTCGCAAAGACGGCGGATTTGACGTGACCCTTGCCGGTGGCGCTGGCAGTGCAAGTGCCATCGGCATCAACGGCTGGCTGCTACAGAAGGTCCTCGACGCTGCGTCCGCAGGGACGAACACGTAGACGACCTTGCCCAATCCAACACCAGCATCAATACCAAAAAGAAGAGGAACAACACCATGTCAATTTTCCAGTCGAAGAAGCAGATGGCGGTCGTCTACCACAGCGGCCATGGACATACCGAGTTCTTCGCACAGCGCGTCGTTGAAGGAGCTCGAAATGTCGCAGGGGTAGAGGTCACGCTTTTGAAGGCGGATGACCTTGTCACCTCGCCCATCGAACTATCCACTTTCGATGGTCTTATCTGGGGTTCTCCTACCTACTTCGGCGGAGTCTCCGGGCCCTTCAAATCGTTCATGGACTCTACTTCGCCGATCTTTCGTGAACAAGAGCTAAGAGGCAAGCTCGCGGCCGGATTCACAGTGTCGTCGTTGCCCTCCGGAGACAAACAATCCACCCTTCTCTCGATGGTTGTCTTTTCGATGCAGCACGGGATGCTCTGGGTTGGCAACCCGCTCATCCCGAAGAGCGGCATCGATGCCGTCGCGAACCAGGGAGCCGACAGGCTTGGATCGTGGACGGGGGCGATGGCTCAGATAGACCATCGGGCCCCCGCCGATTCGTTCACTCAGGGAGATATTGAAACAGCAACGTCGTTTGGTGAGCATTTCGCAAGGACATTGAATGACATCACGTCGACTAGTGACGGGCATTCTTTGAAGGCCGCAGCCTGACCGGAGGGCGTTCTGCCTCAGGACATGCTGGCTCACAGCTACTCCTGGTTTGACGCCGTGGCCACCCAGACCCTGGGGGTGGCCCAACGACGTGACCCCAGCGCCCAGGTCATCAACAATGCGCCAGCAGGCCCCCCGCCCGTCCCCGTCCGGGCAGTGACCACCTGGATTGCAATCTTCCCGCTCGTCACTCTCAGGGTCTTCGCCATCGCACCGTTTGCGTCCGCGTGCTGCAATGCTTCGGAGGGGCTGCTGGAAGTCCTGCGCTACTTGCCCGCGAAGGAAGCTGAGTCCGTTGGCCACAAGTCTCCGCCCATTGTCGCTTGGGCTTTGATGAGGTCCTCAGGATGTTCGCTGCCGACAACCCACATGGCCCCGACGAGGACGAGACCAGGCTCGATGCTCTCGCTGTTGAGTTCAAGTAGAGCGTCGACGTCTGCCTGAGCGGCAAAAGTACTGATGCCATTCTCGGTGTCAGTGCAACGTCCGGATGCGATTGTTCCGAGCATGACGTTGTCAGTGACAACCCAGTCACAAGGCAATCCCGATGCAACGTATTCCTCGTGCAGTCGCTCCAGGGACACCCTGGTCGGCGGGGCCGACGTGGGCACCGTGGTGGTCGGCATAGCCGACGTTGACCGAGGCTCCGATTGGGTGCCAATCGGAGCTCCGCCCACGGCACCTGCGCATCCGGTGAAACCCAGCGCCGTGGCTACTGCCAGGATCATGGTTGCAAGTGAAGCGATGCTTTTCATTATTTACTCCCCCCACTCCAAACGTAGGTGCGGTCACAACTTTTCCACCTTTGTCGACCGATCGTGTCCCCGGCCGGGCCTCACTTCGGTGGCCATCCATTTCACCGCGTGAGTGTCCCACGCGGCGTTCGACGTGCGGTCGGTCGTCCAGGGGTGGTCATGCGCGAGCCGTGACCGTGATGGCCGCGGTCGAGCCTAAGCCGCGCGCGATGAGCCAGATGGCGAAGAAGATCTCGAACAGGCCACCGGGAACGGTGGAGACGAGGCCGGCGCCGGCGACTCCGGCGAGTTCGAGAAAGCAGCCGGCCGCGAATGACGCGTAACCGACGAATCCCCAGACCGCGAGAAACCGCGGCACGAGGCGAGAGCGGTAGAGCGCGACGCAGAAGAACAGGCTTCCGATTCCGAGTCCGGCCATCGCGATGTTGTACGCGAGGAAGTTGGCGCCGGAGACTCCGACGAGCAGGGCGATCGCGCCGACGGCGAGGAAACCGCCCTCAAAGATTCGGGTGGCGAGGTAGCCGACGGCGACTGCCGGAGCGTGAAGCCGGAGGATCGGCAGCATGAGCGCGCCGATCGCGACGACGGCCACCGAGTTGAGCAGCATCATCGCCACGCCCGTGGTGAGGAGTGCGCCGGCGGAGGCGGTCGTCGCGAGGGAGCTGCCGATGCCATAGAAGAGGAAGGCGGCGAGCATGAGCGTGCCGATCCTGCGGGCGATTCTGCGTGCGTTGATCATGGTGTGTCCTGTCTCTAATTGGGAGGTGACCATACGGTGTAAGGGTGAATAGCTAGACGGTACCATACGATGTAAGGTGATGACGAGAAAGATTTCGGCGGACGATGTCGCTCAACTACCACGTCAAGAACGAAGACGACATTCTCGACGGATGCTCAACGTCGTGTACTCCGAGTTCTCGACCCCACGCGCCGGAGAGCTGGGGCGTCGGGCCAGTCAGCGGTGCGCCTGTCGACCGGTGTCAGACACCTGTAAGGAATTCCTTGCCGCCCTGACACTCCTGTGGGGGATACTGGGGTGGTCGGTCCCGCGACAGCGGTGTCGAGAAACTTCAGCAACGATGCCAGGAGACCGGATGACCATGACGCAGTCAACCCTCGAAGAAGCTGTAGCCCAGGTAACGGCGGTAGCGGCCGCTCACGCCCAACAGGTCGATTCCGATGGCCTCTACCCCGTTGACTCAGTCGCGGCCCTCCGGTCGAGCGGGCTGCTCGGCCTGGTGATCAGCGAGGACGCTGGCGGTATGGGGGCCGGGCCGGTCGAGTTCACGGAGGTGCTGAGCGCAATCGCGGCGGCGTGCGGCTCTACCGCGATGATCTACCTGATGCATGTCGCGGCCGCGGTTACCGTGACATCCGCCCCGCCGGCCGCGATGCCGGATCTCCTTTCCCGGATGGCTTCCGGCGAGGTGCTCGGCACCCTCGCGTTCAGTGAGAAGGGGTCGCGATCGCACTTTTGGGCTCCTGTGTCGGAGTCGGTAGCGGACGGGGACGACGTTCGCTTCACGGCCTACAAAAGCTGGGTGACCTCGGCCGGCTATGCCGACGTGTACGTGATGTCGTCGAAGAGTGCGGTCGACCCGGAGACGGTGGACCTGTACGCGATCCCGGCGGGGATCGAGGGCCTGGACATCGCCGGTCCGTGGAGCGGGCTGGGGCTGCGCGGCAATGCGTCGAGCCCGATGGCAGTAGCGGTCACCATTCCGTCTAGCTTTCGTATCGGGGAGCCGGGCAGCGGGTTCGGCACCATGATGGCCACCGTGCTGCCGTGGTTCAACCTGGGCAATTCGGCGGTGTCGCTCGGGCTCTCCACCGCAGCCGTTGATGCGGCTGTCGCGCACGTGACCGGTGCCCGGCTGGAGCACCTGGACCAGGCGCTGTCTGCTTTACCGACGATCCGGGCACAGGTAGCGAAGATGAGCATCGCGTTGACGGCGCAGAAGTCGTATCTTGCACAGGCGGCCGCCAAAGTGGCGAGCCCGGCCGAGGACACTCCGCTCTTCGTGCTCGGAGTGAAGGCCTCCACGAACGATGCCGCGCTGACGATCACCGAATCGGCGATGCGGGTGTGCGGCGGAGCGGCGTTCTCAAAACACCTACCTATCGAGCGGGCGTTCCGGGATGCGCGCGCGGGGTCGGTCATGGCGCCGACCGCCGACGTGCTTTACGACTTCTACGGGAAGGCCGTCACCGGCCTTCCGCTGTTCTGAGCTCCGGATGTCGAAACTCGTCGGAGCCCCCCTGCTCATCGGGGCAGTCGCCTACACCCCCAACGTCGTTCCCATCTGGGAAGGCATCCGCGAATATTTCGACGAACCGGAAACGGCGATGGATTTCGTGCTGTTCTCGAACTATGGCCGCTTGGTCGACGCACTGCAGGCGGGGATGATCGACATCGCCTGGAACACGAATCTTGCGTATGCGCGGGCCGTTCTTCAGACCGACGGGCACGTGCGGCCACTCGCAATGCGCGACACGGACGCCACATTTTCAACGGTGTTCGTCGCGGCGGCGGGAAGCGGCTGGTCCGGGCCCGGCGACATCTCGACCCGGCGCCTGGCACTCGGGTCGGCGGACTCAGCGCATGCCGCGATTCTGCCGCTGCACTATCTGCGTGAAGCCGGCGTGGATGTCGATCACCTGCACATTCAGCGCTTCAACAGTGACATCGGCAAGCACGGTGACACCGGTCGCAGCGAGCTGGACGCGATCGATGCGGTGCTCGCCGGTGATGCTGATGTCGCTGCGATCGGTATCACGGTGTGGGAGAACATCGGCCGCGGCGACCTCATGCCGGGCATGCTGGAGCCGGTCTGGCAGACCGAAACCTACTCGCACTGCATGTTCACCGCGCTCGACACCCTGCCCGAGTCGGTCTATGCACCGTGGGTGTCGAAGCTGCTCGCCATGGACTGGGAGGTTCCGGCGCACCGGCGCATCCTCGAACTGGAGGGTCTGACCCGATGGGTCGAACCACACCTCGAGGGCTACAACGGACTTTTTGCGGCGATCAAGGAGCAGGGCGTGGACGCCCGATGGTAGTCATGGCGCTGATGCGCACCGTCGAGCAACTGGCCGAAGGCGACACGGCAGAGTTTGCGGTGGCCTCGGCGAGCGAACTGGAACTCGTGCGCCGATGGTGCGAGAAAACGGGCAACACCCTCGTCAGCACCCTGATGGTCGAACAGGACACCGGCCACGTGACCGTGGGCCGGGGACGGCCGCGCAGCCCCGGCAGCATGATCCCCGCCGACCGGATGCCCGGGGCGAGGCTCTGGCTCTACACGAACTTCCACTGCAACCTGGCCTGCGACTATTGCTGCGTCGCCTCGTCGCCGAAGACCGATCCGCGATTGCTCGGCATCGACAACATTCAGGCACTCGTCACCGAGGCTGCCGACTGGGGCGTGCGCGAGCTGTATCTCACGGGCGGCGAGCCGTTCCTGCTGCCGGACATCGACGTCATCGTGCGGGCCTGCGTCGACCGGCTGCCGACCACACTGCTGACCAACGGCATGCTGTTCCGCGGCCACGGGCTGCGCAAACTACAGGCGATGCCACGTCAAGGCTTCGCGCTCCAAATCAGTGTGGACTCACCCACCCCCGAGGTGCACGATTCCCACCGCGGCGCCGGGAGCTGGGAACGGGCCCTTGCCGGCATTCGGGTCGCACTCGACGAAGGTTTCACCGTGCGGGTCGCGGCGACGATCTCGGCGCACGACGACCCGGCCCTCGATGAGCTGCACGCGCTATTCGACGGGCTCGGAATCCCGCGAGCCGACCAGGTCATCCGCCCCATCGCGCATCAGGGCGTCGCCGAAGAGGGGGTCGCGTTCACGCGCGAATCTTTGATCCCCGAGGTGACCGTGACGGCGGACGGTGTCTACTGGCATCCCGTTGCCGCCCTTGACGAAAACGCGCTCGTGAGTCGCCAGATCCTGCCGCTTGCCCCCGCGCTCGACCGGGTCAGCGAACTCTTCACCCAACACTGGTCATCGTCAACGGCGACCACCTCGATGTTCGCCTGCGCTTGAAACGAAAGGAGAGCGCCATGACCACTACCCGCGCCATCGCGCCGACCCAGATCAACCAGATCGAGACCGGGCGTCTCACTCGCGCGGTGCTTGCCGCCGTGCGGATCGCAGTCGGGTTGATGTGGCTACAGAATGTGAACTGGAAGCGCCCGCCCGACTTCGGGCAAGCTGCCCAGAATGGCCTCTACCAGTACACCGCGGATGCGGTGCAGCATCCGGTGCTCGGAGCGTTCAGCTGGCTGGTGCAGAACGTCATCTTCCCCAACTTCGCTCTCTTCGGCTGGGGTGTGCTGATCGCAGAATTCTGCCTCGGCGCGTTCCTGCTCGTGGGATTCCTGACACGCTTCTGGGCGGCCATCGGCATCCTGCAGACCATCGCCATCACCCTCTCGGTGCTGAACACCCCCGGGGAGTGGCAGTGGAGCTACTACCTGATGTTCGCGGCGCAATTCGTCATTCTGGCAACCGCCGCCGGAAGGATCGCCGGCGTCGATGGACTGCTGAGACCCCGGTGGTCGCTCGCCTCGGGTCGGCCGGGTCGGATTGCGATGGCCCTCTCATGAGCGCCGGCACTCCTACCGGTACTGCTGCCACCTCAGCAATCTGGCGCACCCGGGGCCTGATCGTCGCCGGTTTCACCGCGCTCAGCTCGCTGTTCTCGCTGCTGCACTACACGCCGCTGCAGTTCGTCTCGGTCAACCTTGTGCAAGCACTCGTCCTGGTCGTGCTCGGTGCCCTTGCCGCGCTCGGCTGTGCACTACGGATGCCCGCGCTCCTGCTTGCGGCCGGAACGATCCTCATCGTCGTCGGGCTGGTGCGCCTCGTCACCTACGCTGCGACGATCGGCATCATCTCCGGCTCTGTCAACGCCGCCGCCCTGATGACCGGACTCGGCACCGCCCTCACCGCCATTTGGATCACTTCGCGGCCGATGCCAAAGCGTAGTTAGTTACACCCTGGTGGATGGTTCGCCGTGGCTGATCTGCGCCCGCGACGTCGACAGTGATGATGCTCGTGCCGAAACGCACGTCGACGCGGCGAGCCCCGAGGATCTTCTCGCTCATCGCCAGCAGGCGTGTCATGTCGAGCCGGTCGCGCGCGTGGCGTGCTTTTCAGTAGGCGGCCCGGAGCGCCTTGACCAGAACCTTCGGATCGCGGAGGCCACGGAAGATCGGCGGGATCTCCCGGTCGACCCCGAGAAGCTCGTACACCGCGTGCATGGCCCCGTGGATCGAGTACTCCACGGTGAACACGACGTCGCCGGGAAGCTCGGTGAACTGACCGAGGAACGCGAAGTTCTGCGCTCCGTCGGGGATTACCTTGGGGCGGTCCCCGGGAACGCGCCGGGCGAACAGTGCGGAGGCGTACGGCATCATCGAGGTTGTGACGTCGGTCGTGGCGAGCACCTCGTCGAGGATGTCCTCGAAGCCGAGCTGGTGGATGAGCTCGGTGAGGATCTCGGTGCCGGTCGCCTGCGACATCTTCTTCTTGATGTAGTCGCCCTCGTTGTCGATCTCCAGCCCCCAGCCCCACATCGTGTAGGTGCCATCGGGCTGATTCGCGAAATGGGGCTGGCCCACCACGACCGCCGACAGATACCAGCCCGATTCGATCAACGTCGTCATGGCGCCGGTGCCCAGCTCGTTGCCGGTGTACTCGACCCAGCGCTTGATCAGCGCGTCGCCGTGCATCGTGAGCGTGAATGACTCCCATTTGCTCTCGTCGACGTTGCCGCAGAATGTGTTGGGGCGGCCGAAGTCGGGCGCCTTCCTGGCCAGTTCCTCCCACAGCGACCAGCTGCCGTCCACCCGGTCCCGGACCAGTGGGGGCACGGTGTCGTTGCCGCCGTAGGTGGTGTCGGCGACGATGGATCCGATGGTGAGAAAGGCGAGGTCGTTCTGGCCGAGGTCGATCGTCGAGCTTCCGGTCGAGTCCTCCACGTGCAGGCGGGTCGCGCGGCGGCGCTGGGGGGAGTGGGTGAAGTCGACATCGATGACGCGCGTGCCGAAGCGGACGTCGACGCCCTGGGCCACGAGCCAGCGTTGGAGCGGCACGATCATCGAGTCGTTCTGGTTGTACTTCGTTCGCCGCACCCCGGAGAGTGTGTCGAGGTTGTCAAACTCCTGGATGAAGCGCAAGAAGTAGCGGCGCAGCTCGGCAGCGGAGTTCCACTTCTGGAACGCGAACGTGGTGCGCCACATGTGCCAGAAGTTGGTCTGCAGGAAATGCGCACTGAAGAGGTCTTCGATGCGGCGGGCGCCGAGGGCCTTCTCGCTCAGGGCGAGCATGCGCGTTATCTCAAACCGGTCGCGCGTGGTCAGGCCGTAGTCGGCGGCGTTCAGGACGCGGTGTCGCGCATCAGCCAACCGTGTCTTGCCATGGGTCTCGTGCTTGTCGTTCCAGTCCAGGATCTCCTCCCGGACGGTGACATCCGGGTTCTCGAGTGAGGGGATCTGCGAGAAGAGATCCCAGGTGGTCTGGTACACCTCTTCGCAGAACATCCGGGCCCCGCGCGTCACCATGGCGCCGGGCATGGCGGGGGAATCCACGGCATCCATGGCACCGCCGACGTGCCCCAGCTCCTCGAGGATGTGGATGTTCTCGCCGGGCACCCCGGCGTCGCGGATGGCGAAGGCGGCGGCCGCCATACCGGCGATTCCGCCGCCGACGATCCACAGGTGCGCCTGTTTCGGGTCGATTGTCATGGTCGTGCCTCTCCTTCAGCTCTCGCTACACATTCGGACTCTGCTCATTTCGGAGCGTAGTCTGTATGTTAGATTTGGTGCAAGTCGGGTCGAAAGCGTTCGAACACGAGCCTCGCCACCCCGTTCGGAAGGATTGCCACTCGTGACACCCACGCAGGCCCCGCAGATGCTGGCCACCGTCGGCCGGCGTGCGCGCAACAAGGCCGACAAGCAGGAACGGATCTTTGCGGCCGCCGAAGAGCTGTTCACGAGGCTGGGCTACTCGGCCGTGACCACGCAGATGATCGCGGACCGGGCGGACGTCGGAACGGGCACGCTGTTCCGCTACGCCGACTCCAAGGCGGAACTGCTGATGATGGTCATGAACGAGAAGATGCGGCTCGACACCCGCGAGGGTATCGCCGCCGCCGCGTCCGGCACGTCACCGACCGAGGCGATCATGGCACTCCTGGCACCCCAGATCCACCTGCCGCCGGCCTGCCCGGAGAACACCGCCGTGTATCAGCGGGAGATCCTCTTCGGCACCGAGCAGGGGCAGTACCGCACCGAGGCGCTCGCCCGGATCTCCGAGCTCGAGAACGCGATCGGGGACATCCTGGAGAGGTTCACCGGCACGCACCGGGTCAGGCCGGGGGTTGACCTCACAGGTGCGGCGCGAACCACGTTTTCCACCCTGCACATGGAGCTGATCCGCGTCAACATCGGTCGCGGGGACCCCCGGACGCTGACGGAGACCCTGCGCTCGCACGTCGACGTGCTGCTGTACGGCGTGCTCGCCCCGATGTGACGGGAGCTTCGAAACCGCGGTCTTCACCCGGAAACGCAGGATCGGGCCCCTGAGGCACGGCCGGCTCCGCTCAACCGATCCGGGCCACCGTCACCGCGACCTCCGCGATCTCCTGCTTCTCATATTCGCGCAGGTGTTCCACGATGGCGTCGTGCACCCGGCGGCAGACCTCGGTCGCCGGGTAGCCGTCGGTGACGCCGATCTTCACGGCCACGGAGAGGCCGGCCGTCTCGTGGGCGACCAGGACCGAGTTGGCCGACGGCGGGCGGCGGGTGAGGGCATCCACTGCGGTCGTGATCACGGTGGCGATGAGCGGAGCGGCCGGGAACAGGGTGTCGACTCCGGGCACGGCGAGCACGGCCTCGTCGAGACGGTCGGCCTGGGGGAGAACGTCGCTCATCGCTGCTCGGTTTCGCTCGGGGGAGTGGCCGGCCTGAGGTTGACCACCGTGAAGGAAGTGGGATCCGTGCTGTCGGGCGGATTGGGGCCGATCATCGCGGCGGCCGTCGTTGTCGCCACGGGGCCCAGCTGGGTTCCCGTGGCCGCAATCATCATGGCCTACGCCGCAATCAGCTTGGTCAGCGGCTACTTCGCGCCCGAAGCCCGGGGCCGCGACCTGAACGCAGAGGAAGACGCGTGCTGACCGGGGGGAAGCGGTGCGGATGGAGGCAGCGTTCAGCCTCCTCGAGACGACCGGGCTGGCAGTGGGGGAGATCGCGCGAGCATGCGGATTCGGAACCCCTGAAACCATGAATCGAGCGTTCCGGCGTCGCCTCAACACCACCCCCGGCAACCATCGAGATCGCTTCGGGCCCGCCTGACCCTCATCCGTGCCAGGGGCTTCCGGCCCGTGCAGTTATGTGCCGGTTACCTACGCGATCAAGTTGTGCAGATCGACACCGAAGAGGGCGACGAGAGGCCAGAGCACAATCGCCGCCAGACCCTCCAGAATGTTGCCGGGAACATTCCATGCCACCAAATAGCCCTGGGTGGCAGCGACCACTACCCCGATCACCAGATACACGATCCCGATCAGACCTATTCCGCGACTGCCTATTCCGCGCCTGCTCATTTTGCGCCTGCCAATTCCGACTCTCGTCGCTCATCTGCCACTGCGGGTGTGTTTCCCGTCATAGTAGCGCTGGAGTGGTCCTCCTTCGATTCCTGGGCGCGGTCCGGGCGCGAGCGTTCGCACAGAATGGCTGTCGCTGGTCCACAATGACGGCATGCGCACGTTCGGGGTCGAGGAGGAACTGCTCATCGTCGACCCTGCCGACGGTCGGCCGCTGCCTCTGGCCAGCGAGCTCCTGGCCTCCAGCGGGACCGCGGCTGGTGTCTTGTCGGCGGTCGGCGGCGCCGTCCTCGCGCTGGAATTCAAACAGGAGCAGATAGAGGTTCAGACCAGCCCGTGCTCAAGCCTTGATGGCCTGTTCGAGGAAATTCTCCGGGGGCGCGACACGGCCGACGCCGCTGCGCGGGCCGTAGGGGCCCGGGTCGCCGCCCTGGCCACGTCCCCGGTGGCGACGGCCCCTCACACGACTCCTGTTCCTCGGTATGCGGCCATCATGGACAGCTTCGGCGTCACGGCCAGGGACCAGTTGACCTGCGGGCTGCACGTGCACGTTTCCGTCGATTCGGACGAGGAAGGTGTAGCGGTCCTGGACCGGATCCGCATCTGGTTTCCGGCGCTGGCCGCCCTGAGCGCGAATTCGCCGTACTGGAACGGTGATGACACGGGGTACGCCAGCTACCGGACGCAGGCTTGGGGCCGGTGGCCGACCGCTGGGCCGGTTGAGCTGTTCGGCTCGGCGGCCGGTTACCACGCCTTGATCGCCGGGTATATCGCGTCCGGCGTTCTGCTGGACGAAGGGATGGTCTACTTTGACGCCCGGCTGTCCCGGAAGTACCCCACTGTGGAGGTTCGCGTGAGCGATGTCTGCCTGTACGCCGAGGATGCCGTCCTCATCGCGGGGCTGGTCCGTGCGCTGGTGGAGACGGCCGTAAGAGAATGGAGGCGCGGCATCCCACCGCGCCCGGTCCCGGCCTCGTTGCTTCGCCTGGCCCTCTGGCGGGCCAGCCGGTCTGGAATGAACGGTGATCTCCTGCACCCCGTGGACAACCGGCCGCAACCGGCGCCGGAGGTTGTCGAAGCACTTCTCAGCTACGTCCGCGCCGCCCTGGCCGATTCCGGTGACCTCGCCTGCGTGCGATCCGGGCTGACCGCCATTATGCGGCGGGGAACCGGGGAAGGCAGGCAACGCGCCATGCTCGCTCGCACAGGAGAGCTATCCGCCGTGGTCACCGATGCCATCCGTTCAAGCTGTTGCTCGCAGTCGCCTGGCAGGAGCGCCGCCGGTGGCGGGTTCCTCAGCACGGAGTGAGTCACGAAAGTGGTGCATGTGTCCAGCTCATTGTTGCGGCCCTGGCGCGAGAGTATCGTCATCGGAAAGAGGCTGGTCCGGAATGCTGAAGATGCGATCAGCCGGCGCAGCCTCACTATCTTCGACCGACGTGAGGTGGGAACAATGAGTGAGGCCGACAAGATCAGGAACGCGGCTGAAAAGGCCGCGGGAAAGCTCAAGGAGAGCGCAGGCAAGATCGCGGGGGACAAGTCGCTCGAGACTGAAGGCAAGACCGATCAGGCCAAGGCGAGTCTGAAGCAGGCCGGCGAACATGTGAAAGACGTGTTCAAGAAATAGCGAACGTCCCCGGTTGTCCGGGGAATTCCGGGAACAATGGAAAGGAACACCATGAACATGCTGCTCATCGTCGTGGCCATCATGGCGGTCGTCCTCTTGCTGACGGGCGGTTTTGTCCAGTCGCTCAATTTCCTATTGTGGGTCGGTGTGATCCTCCTGGTGATCGCGGTGATTGCATTCCTGGTGCGTTCGATGTCGGGTCGCCGAGGCGCATGACACCCCTGAGTCGTGCACTGGTCGTGCGCTGATCACAGGCATATTCTCACCAGCAGCGAAGCGTTCGCGAATAGACGTGCGGAGGTCCACCATGAACGAAGAGACAGCGACACCGGCATCTGGCGAAAGCGGGGCGTCTCAGTCCGCGAAGCCAGGAGAGCCGGACGCGGACACCCCGGTTGGAGATATGTCAGTAGAGGGCGAAACCGAAGTAGGTCCGTACCCGTCCCTGACTCACATCGAAAACATGGAGCAGGCGGACCTGCCGGCAGTAGCCGACAACACCGCCGAATGAGTGCCCAGCCAGGGCGAGTGACGTCGACGGGTTAACCCGCCGAGACTCGAAACCACCACCCCGGAAAGGTCGATCTCGACGGGCGCCACAGGCAACCCTTGGCTCGCGCAAGGCACACGTGGCCACCGCGCGGCTCCGCGTTCCTGCCGACGAAAGGTCGGCTCAGCCGATCCGGGCCACCGTCACCGCGACCTCCGCGATCTCCTGCTCCTCATATTCGCGCAGGTGTTCCACGATGGCGTCGTGCACCCGGCGGCAGACCTCGGTCGCCGGGTAGCCGTCGGTGACGCCGATCTTCACGGCCACTGAGAGGCCGGCCGTCTCGTGGGCGACCAGGACCGAGTTGGCCGACGGCGCGCGGCGGGTGAGTGCATCCACTGCGGTCGTGATCACGGTGGCGATGAGCGGAGTGGCCGGGAACAGGGTGTCGACTCCGGGCACGGCGAGCACGGCCTCGTCGAGACGGTCGGCCTGGGGGAGAACGTCGCTCATCGCTGCTCGGTTTCGCTCGGGGGAGTGGCCGGCCTGAGGTACAGGTCGCGGATGGTGATGTCGATCGCGGCGATGGTCAGGTCCGTGTGCTGGCCGAGGGCCGCGTAGAGGGCCTGGCGCAGGGCCTGGGCCTTGGCCGGGATGGGCTCGCCCTGGTACACGGCGGCGTCGATCCGGATCGTGATCGGGGTGCCCGGCACGGTCACGTCACCGTCGAGGCGACAGCGGCCGACGATGATGTTCGGGGTCTCGTCGCCCGTCGCCCGCAGGATTCCGCGGACCGCGCCCTCGGTGACCACGAGCTTCGCGGTCGGTGACGAATGCTCGATGGGGATGTCGCGGCCCGAGCGGGCCTCCAGGTTGATGTTCTGCAGGATCGACCTGACCCAGCCGTCGCTGCGGGCCGACTCGCGCTCGACGTCGCTGGAGAGCAGGGAACGCTGCACGCCGTGGAGGCGTTGCAAACTGCGCAGGGCGATCTGGCACTCCGGCGAATCGTCGATGGACGGATCAGCGGGGGCACGATCCCGGTCGAGGTAGTCACTCAGTTCCTCGATCGTGTGGCCGGCCAGGTGGGCCGCCTCACGGTCGGCGGTGTCCAGGTCGAAGGTCAGGAACGGCTCGTCTGGTGAGGTCATCGCCATTCCTCCATTTCCCGGAGCAGAGTTTTGCGTGCTCGAGCGAGCAGGCCACGAACAGTTGAAACCGGCAGCTCCAACTCTTCGGCGATCTCACCGTAGCTGTAATCGGCGAGTTCTCGGAGCGTCCAGCACCGTCGCTGGTCCTCCGGCAGTTCGGCCAGAACGCGTGAGAGTGCTTCGGTTTGGGACTCCGCTTCGGCCAGTCTATGCGGAGACTGGTGCTCGGGTGCGGTTGGTTCGGTGAGATCGATGTTGGCGTGATGGCGTCTCGCTCGCAACCGGTCGATGCTTTTTCGGCTCACGATGCGCATCAGCCAGCTCTTGACGGCGCCGCCGTCTTCGAGGGTGGAGAGCTGCTGCCAGGCCGTGATGAACGACTCCTGCACGACGTCGTCCATTTCGTCGTTCGACCCCAGCACCCGTGAGGCGTACACCCGCATGAGTGGTCCGTATCGGCGCACGATCACCTCGAACGCCCGCACGTCCCCGTCAGCCGCGCGGTCGGCCAGGGTCAGATCGGAGGCCGTGTCGAGTGCGGAGGGGACCTGCTCTCTCAGCGTCGCCGGCATTGCCACCTCTCTCCTGAAGTCACTTCGTATCCCGAGATTTTCGCAGAATCCTGTGACAAATATGTCACGGCTTGCGTCTTAGACGTGAATGAACGAATCGAACCCAGGCCCTGGTCTCGCACGACTGTGGGCCATAACGATTGAAGTCTCCTATGAATCTGAGCAGTACCACTTCGCCGCCGGCCGGCGCTTCGGCGGCCGAGCCCGCGTCGGCGACACGACCAGGCCGCACCATCATCGACGACAGTGTGGTGGTCAAGGTCATCGACGTTGCCGCCCGCGACGTCGCGGGAGTACATGCGCTCGGCACGGGAGGACAGCGGGCCCTCGGGGCCATTCGTGAAGCCATAGCCGGTGAGGAGAGCGTGGGCGTCTCCGTCCGCATCGAGGACGACCGGGTGGGCGTTGACATCTCGCTCGTCGCCGCCTATCCGGTGCCGCTCCCGCAGGTGGCCGCCGATGTCCGCTCCGCGGTGATCGCGGCAGTCGAAGGGCTGGTGGGGTTCCAGGTGACCGAGGTCAACGTGACCTTCGCCGACCTGCACCTGCCGGACGCCGACGACGAGGACGTCCCGGAGCACTCCGAACGTTCGGTGGACCGGTCATGAGTCACCTTCCGGCGTCGCGGGCTGAGCCGACGGAGACTTTTGACGAGCTCCTCGCCGGGACGAACGAGCCTGACGCTCCGGACACGCATCCACAACCACTGACTTTCGCCTGGCGCACCCGCGCCGAGCTTCCCCCACGAAACACCGAACGAAAGTGAGACCAGCATGAGCGCATCCGACAAGGCCAGCAACGCCGCAGAGGACCTCAAGGGGAGGGTCACCGAGGCCGTCGGCAGGGCAACGAACGACGACTCCAAAGTCGCGGAGGGCAAGGGCGAGCAGGCCTCAGCCAGCGCGAAGAAGGCCGGCGAGAACATCAAGGACGTCTTTAAGAAATGACGGTTCGGGAGCGTGCCGCGGGCCACCAGGCCTGCGGCACGCATCCCATCTCTTCCGGGGATCGCGCTCGGCCCGAACCCGTTCTCGGGCGTCCCGACCCCGTTCAACGCAACCTCACCCAGGATCGTGACCTTATGCAACTCTCCTTCTCGATCGCGCCGTTCCAGGCGCGGGGACCACTCAGCTCCCAGCTCCTGACCGCGCTCTCGCTGCCCGCGAACGACTCCGGCTCCAGCCTCGGCGGGTTCATCGTTGCCACTGCAGAAGCGCTCGCGCGGTGCAGCGACATCGTCAACGACGACGATCTCCAACTCACCCTTTTTCTGCTCTACGGCCTGCACTACGGCGACGTCGTGCAGTCGGACGCGGCCTGGGAATGGCACCCCACGACCATCGTCGCCCGGATGGCCATCGAACAGGCCCTCGAAAGCACGCTGCGGGCGACCGTGCCCCAACCCCCCCTCCCGGACTCGAACCAGGACGCCGTCGCCCGAGCCCTCTTCACACTCACCATCGAAGACCAGGGTCCCAGTCTGTCCCGGTACCTGGCCCGCAAGGCGACCGCGGAACAGGCGGTCGAATTCATCGTGCACCGGTCGATCTACACCCTCAAAGAAGCCGACCCGCACTCGTGGGCCATCCCACGGCTGACCGGGCGCGCCAAGGCGGCCCTGATCGAGATCCAGGCCGACGAGTACGGCGGCGGACGCCCTGAACGCATGCACTCGAGCCTGTTCGCCGACACCATGCACGGGCTGGGCCTCGACACCCGCTTCGGCGGTTACGTCGACCAGGTTCCGGCACTCGTGCTCGCCTCGTTCAACATGATGAGCCTGTTCGGACTCAACCGGCGCCTGCGCGGCGCCATCGTCGGCCACCTCGCCGCCTTCGAGATGACGTCGGCGATCCCGAGCCGGCTCTACGGTGACGGCTTCCGCCGCCTGGGCTTCAGCGAAACCATCACCCGCTACTTCGACGAGCACATCGAAGCGGATGCCGTGCACGAGCAGATCGCCGCCCGTGACCTTGCCGGGGCGCTCGCCGAGGACGACCCGCTCACGCTCCCCGACATCATGTTCGGCGCCGCCGCCTGCCTGGCCATGGACGGCTGGGTCGCCGAGCGCCTGCTGGCGAGCTGGCAGGCCGGGCACAGTTCGCTCCGGAGCCCGCTCCCCGAGTCGGTCGCGCGGCCCCTGGCCGGGACTGCGGTGGCCTCGTGACCCCCGCGGCGTCGCATCCTCCCGTGACGATCACGGCCTGCCCCGACGGGCCGCTGCTCGTGCGCGGAGACGTCGAGATCATGGCCCCCGGCGGCCCCGTTCCCCGCACTCGGCGCACCGTGGCGCTCTGCCGCTGCGGCGTATCCATGATCAAGCCGTTCTGCGACGGCACGCACAAGCTCGTCGGCTTCACGACCGCGCCGAACGACCCTGCCGGGCCCGGCAGCTGAGACCAGGCGCTCGCACACCGAGTCGCCGAACGACCGGGGGCCGCCATCGAATGGGGCGAACTGCGGCCCCCACCCCTTCCGAAGCACTGGAGAACCCATGAGATTGCTTGCCAAAGTCCGCCGCCGCGCGGCCGAATCTCCACCCGGGCGCGAGCCGGAAGCCCCGGCCCCCGACGACCCGCGCAAGCCGGCCTCCCCGGCCGACGTCTCGAAACGGGCCTGGCTCTACGCGCTGCGCCGCACGGTGAGCGAGTTCGGCAGGGACCAGTGCACCGACCTTGCCGCCGCGCTCACCTACTACGCGGTGCTGTCGCTGTTCCCGGCCCTGATCGCGCTCGTGTCCCTGCTCGGCGTCGTCGGCCAGGGCAAACGGTCGGCCGACACCCTGCTGTCGATCCTCGGCTCCGTCGCCCCCGCGGAGGCGCTTCAGGTGATCCGCGGCCCGATCGAGCAGTTCAGCACGTCGCCGGCGGCCGGGTTCGCGCTCGTGGCGGGCATCGCGGTGGCGGTCTGGTCGGCATCCGGTTACGTGGGCGCGTTCGGCCGGGCGATGAACCGCATCTACGAGGTCGACGAGGGCCGGCCGTTCTGGAAGCTCAAGCCGGTGCAGCTGCTCGTGACCGTGACCGCCATCCTGCTCATCCTCGTGGCCGCGATCGTTCTCGTGCTCTCCGGCCCGGTGACGGACGCCGTCGGCAACGCCCTCGGCATCGGCGAGACCGCCCGGGTGGTCTGGTCCGTTCTCAAATGGCCGCTCCTCGCGGCCGCCGTCGTACTGTTGATCGCCATCCTCTATTACGCCACCCCGAACGCCCGGCAGCCCCGGTTCCGCTGGCTGAGCCTGGGCGCGGTGCTGGCCCTGCTCGTGATCGTTGCGGCGTCCGCCGCGTTCGGGTTCTACCTGACCACCTTCGCGGACTATGCGAAGACCTACGGGTCCCTGGCCGGCATCGTGGTGTTCCTGCTCTGGCTCTGGCTGGCCAACCTTGGGCTGCTGTTCGGGGCGGAATTCGACGCCGAACTCGAACGAGGCCGCGAGCTTCAGGCCGGAATCGCCGCCGAAGAGACCATCCAGCTGCCCCCGCGGGACACCCGCACCAGCGACAAGGCGGCCGCGAAGGAACGGAAGGCCGTCGAGGCCGGTCGCCGGATCCGGGACGCCCACCGCCGGGGCCGCCCGGCGAAACAGCCCTAGCCCTCGGGAGGCCGGGTCTGCCTGACTCTGTTCCGCCCGGCGAAGCGAGGTGCTAGCGTGCCGGGATGAAGCAGAGAGAGCTCTTCCTCCAGTCGGATGCCGCGTTGCGCTCCGTCATCGACCGGATCACCCCCGCGCAACTGCACCTCCCGGCGCCCGGCGACTGGTCCCGCACGCCCAACCCCACCCTGCGCGACATCCTCGCGGACCACGCCCGCGACGAGGCCTGGTTGCCCGCCGTGCTGGCCGGGCGCACCATCGCCGAGGTCGGCGACGACTACGCCGGCGACCTGCTCGGCGACGACCCGATCGGAGCCTACGACCGGCTCAACGACCTCGCCACCGCGAGTGTCACCGCCGAGCTCGACCCGGAGAAGACCGTGCACCTGAGCTACGGCGACTTCCCCCTCGCCGAGTACCTGCAGCACGTGAGCATCTACCGTGCCTTCCAGGCCTGGTCGATCGCGAAGCTGATCGGGCTGGGCTTCGCGATGCCCGCGCCCCTGGTCGAGAACCTGTGGGAGCAGATCGGGCCGCAGATCCCCGGCTGGCGGGAGATGGGCGTCTTCGGGCCTGAGGTGGACGTGCCGCCGGACGCCGACCGGGAGACACAGCTGCTCGGCAAGACCGGCTACTGGGTGCCGTGAATCAGATCCAGTCGTTGCGCTTGAACAGCACGTAGAGCAGCGCCGACAGCCCCACGATCAGGCCGAGCGAACTGTAGTAGCCGAACTCCTGGCTGAACCCCGGGTAGGGCACGTTCTGGCCGTAGAACCCGGTGATCGCCGTCGGCACGGCGATGATGGCCGCATACCCGGTCACCTTCTTCGTGATCACGTTGAGCCGGTTCCCCTGGATCGCGAGATTGGCCTCGAGGATGCTGGTGGCCAGGTCCCGCAGGCTCTCGGTCCATTCCATCGCCCGCAGCACATGGTCGTAGACGTCCTGGAAGTACGGCCCCATCTCGTCACCGAGCAGGTGCAGGTCGCGGCGGAGCAGCGTGTTGACGACCTCGCGCATCGGCAGGATCACCCGGCGCAGGGTGACCAGGCTCTTGCGGAGCTCGAAGGAACGCCGCTGCACCTGCTCCTGGTCGGCGGTGGGAACGAAAAGCTGGCTCTCCAGCTCCTCGATCTCGTCGTCGAGGGCCTCGACCGCCTCGAAGTAGCCGTCGACGAGGTAGTCGAGCAGCCCGTGCACCAGGAACGCGACCCCGTTCTTCGCGAGGTCGGGGGAGGAGTCCCACCGGGCGACGACCGCGTCCACGCCGAACCGGCCGTTCCGGTGCACGGTCACGAGGGCGCGGTCGGTGATGAACGCTGCGATCTCGTGCGTGGTCACCCGCGAGGTGGCCGGGTCGAGGGCGGCGGAGTAGGCGGAGAGGAAGAGGTGGTCGGGATAGCGGTCGAGCTTGGGTCGCTGGCCGAGGCTGAGCGCGTCTTCGACCGCGAGTTCGTGCAGCCCCAGCTCCTCTGCGAGGAGGGCGAGCTCGTCCTCGCCCGGATCGTCAAGGTCGACCCACACCACCGAGTCGGCTGCCTCGAGGTGCTCGGACACGTCGGCGAGCGAAAAGTCCTCACCGACGAGGAGGCCATCACGGTAACAGCGGGTTCGAGGTGTCTGCACCTCCTCAGTCAACCAGCTATCGCCCGGCTCAGAGCCCGTACAGGTCGTCCCAGCCGTTATTGGACTGTGTGCCGGCGTCGGCATAGGCGTATGCGTAGGCCGGTTCGGCGCGGGTGGTCAGCACCCGGGTGCGCTCGCGCAGGTAGGCGACGGCGTCGGCGGTGTCCGGATCCTTGGCCCGGGTCTTCTCCGGCACGCTGAGGAATTCACTGGTCGGGCCGACGACCAGTTGCACCAGCATGGTGTGGCCGTCGTCGGTGAGCGCCGGCAGCTCCAGGAGCTCGGAGCTGTTGCAGACCGGCAGGGCCACCGCCAGTTGCAGCAGCGCGTCCGCTGCGCCGTCGGTGGTGAGGAACGATTTTCCGCAGTACGAGACTCTCTTCATGGAATTGCCTTCCCCCGCGACCGTCTTCGATGGATCAAACCCAGGTCGATGCGGCCAACGTAGCGCGGCCGCACCGATTCCGCTGTCGGCAGGAATGAGGACACCCGAAAGCGGGGAATGCTCAGGTCACAGGCCGATTCGTTCCCAGTAGGCGAGGCCGGCGGGGGTGTCGATCACCTGTTCGCGGCCGGCATCCGCCAGCTCGATCCGGAAGCTCGGCGCACCGAGCGTGGTGCGCACGGTCAGTTCCGCGCGGGCGTCCCCGTTCGACCAGAGCAGCCGCAGTTGGTCCTCGACGGGGGTCGCCCAGCTGAATTCGCCGTCGAACGCCGGATGCCCGGTGCGCAGCCGGGCGAGCCCGAGCTGGGCCTGGGTGACCTCGGTGCCCAGGGCCTGGCTGACCTCGTCGGCCGGGTAACGGTGCCGGTTCACGTCGCGGCCGTTCCCGGTCTCGGCGAAGAGGCTGGTGTCGTCGAGTCCGCCGAGCAGGCCGACGTAGTAGACCTGCGGGCGGCCGGGAAGGAAGTGCTGCACGGCGCGGGCGAGGAGGTAGGGCGCCGTCTCGCCGGCGAGCGTGCTGAAGAAGGTCGCGTTGATCTGGTGCGGGAGGGTGAACCACTCCGGCACCACGGAGGCGATCGAGGAGTGGCCGTGCGTGGCCACGGCGGCGCGGGCGAAGATGGCGGCCATCTCGTCCTGGCTGATCAACCCGGGACGGTCCCCGTTCGGGCCGGCGTCGATGATTCCGATGCCGTCGTGGGTGTCGAGCACGGTGATGGCGTTCTCCGGCCGGATCTCGAACCAGCGCGCGAGGCGGTCGACGGTGCCGGTGCCGAGGGAGTGCAGCAGAAGCGGGGCGAGCGCGAAGTCGTAGACCCAGTCCACGAGCGGGGCGATCGCGAGCTGCTGGCTGTAGTGCGCGTGCACCTCGACCAGCACGTCGACCTGGGCCTCGTGGGCCAGGGCGACGACGACCTTGGTGAACTCGAGAGTCTCCGGCGTCATGAAACTGTCGGTGCCCGGGGTCTTGACGGCGTAGCCGACCGCGTCGAGCCGCACGGTGCTGACGCCCCCGTCGGCGAGGGCGCGGAGCACCCGCCGCAGGTAACTGCGCGCGGCCGGGTGGTTCACGTCCAGGTCCACCTGGGTGGGCATGAAGGTCGTCCAGACGAGGTGGCGGCTGCCGTCGGCACCCTGGTAGGCCGTGAACGGCAGGCCGGGGCGGGGACGGTAGAACGCGGTGATCTCCCGCTCAGTGCCGCCGTTCGGGAATACGGTGTCGAAGGTGAGGAACATCCCGGCGAATTCCGAGGCGTCGCCACGGTCCAGCCAGTCGACGAATTCCGCCGAGGAGGACGACACGTGGTTGACGATGAGGTCCGCGGTGAGTCCGCGGGTGCGGGCGAGCGACCGCATCTCGTCCCAGGTGCCGAGGCGAGGGTCGACAGACGCGTGGTCTACGGGGTCGAACCCGGCATCCGCGCCGTCGAAGGGAATGTAGAACGGGAGCACGTGCACGCTCGAGAACGCGCGCAGCGGCCCGTCGAGCACGGCCTGCAACTCGGGGACGGTGCCGCCCAGTCGATCGGCGTAGACGAGCAGCTCAACAGCGGACATTCTGGCTCCCGGCATTCCGGCGGCACACCGGTCGGCGACGCGGCGGCAGTCCGCGACCCGTGAAGGAATCGCGGCACCGGTTCAGAAGTTACGGCACGCGGAAGGTCAGCGCAATTTGCGCGGCACCGCGACGGCCGGCGACGAGCCGAACCAGGAGATCCCGGCGCCGGCGGCCTCCGGGGCGGACTCGTGTGAGGGATCCGTCTGAACCGGGGGAGCCGCCCGCCCGTTTCGAACGTTGGATTCTGGGAAGGGAAAACTCATGCTGTGCCAGTCCTATCCAATCGGTAGGCCGGCTGACCCAGGGTCCCGTGCCTTTGCGACCCCGCCTTGCGACGGGTGTGCCCGTGCGATTGGCGGTGAGAAACCGCCCGGCCGGCATGGGAAGATCAGCAGGCCTCGGAGGCAGTATCGCCGGATGGCGGCGGAACGGCAAGGGCCCCGCCGTGCTGGTCGGGTGTCGACCAGCACGGCGGGGCCGGAGCGGCGGTTGTCAGCGGTGGATGTCGCGGCGGATAACGGCCTGCCCCTACTCGGGGACCACCAGTGCGGGCGTGTCCTTACGCAGGGTCTCGCCGCGGAAGAAGCTCGGCTGGCGCCAATAGGTCAGGCCCATCACCGCGCCGCCGAGCAGCAGGAGACCGACGCCGATCACGAAGACGAGTCCGATCCCGAAGAGCTCAGAGCCGCTGCCGAAGTCGGGGCTCCAGCTGCTCACCGCGGTCTGCACGAAGACCACGGTGAGAATCAGCCCGCCGAGCCCCGGCACGAGCAGGCGCATCACGAAGTTCCGGATGCTGCTGAACAGGCTCTGCCGGAAATACCAGACGCAGGCGAACGAGGTCAGGGCGTAGTAGAAGCAGATCATCAGGCCCAGCGACATGATCGTGTCATTGAGCACGTTGACGCTGATGACCGTCATGACCGCGTAGAACCCGCCGGCGATGGCACCCGCGGCGATCGTGGCGTAGCCCGGCGAGCCGAACCGCTTGCTGATGGTGGCGAATTTCGGCGGGAGAGCGTTGTAGTGCGCCATCGCCAGCAGCGTGCGCGCGGGGGAGGTCATCGTGGACTGCAGGGAGGAGGCCGAGCTGGCGAGCACGGCCAGCGACATCAGCACGGCGAGCGGTCCCATGATCGGCGACGCGATGGCGGCGAAGATATTGCCCTGGTTGTCGGGGTTGCTCAGGCCGATGCCGTCGACGCCGACACCGGAGACCATCATGGTCGCGACGATGAGGGCGAGGTAGAGGCCGAGCACCACGAGGGCGGTGAGGGTTCCTGCCTTGCCGGCCGTCTTCTGGCCGCCCTTGGTCTCCTCGTTCATGGTGAGGCAGACGTCCCAGCCCCAGTACACGAAGATCGCCAGCGAGATCCCGGCGGCGAACTGGCTGAAGCTCTCCACCCTGGTCGGGTCGAACCACGCCCAGTCGAACGGGATCGCCGTCGTCGACGCGGCGGAGCCGGCGCCGATGAGGGCCGTCACGGTGAAGATGCCCAGGACCACCAGCTGGAAGCCGACGAGGCTGTACTGCACGAGCTTGGTGGCGTGCAGGCCGCGGTAGCTGACCCAGACGGCGAGAGCGACGAAGGCCAGGCAGGTGGCGATGTTCACGGCGGTGTTGTCGGCCAGCGCGGCCAGGCCGGGATTGCCGAAGACTTCGCCGAGGAAGACGTAGAAGAAACTGACCGCGACGCCGGCCAGGCTGGAGAGCACGATGATGTTGGCGGCGAGCATGCCCCAACCGCCCATCCAGCCGACGAACGGTCCGAACGCCTTGGTGGTCCAGGTGAACGACGTGCCACTGTCGGGGGAGTCGGCGTTGAGCTCGCGGTAGGCCAGGGCGACCAGGATCATCGGGATGAAGGCGACGATGAAGATCGCCGGCACCTGGAATCCGACCTCGCTCACGGTGGCGCCGAGGGAACTGGTCAGGCTGTACGCCGGGGCGACCGAGGACACGCCCATGACGACGACGGCGAGGAGGCCGAGCTGGCCGCCCTTGAGGCCCTTCCTGGTGATGCCGTGGGTGGATCCGGCCGCGTCGTGCAGCTGGTTGCTGTGCACGTGCGGCTGGTGGTCGCCGGTGGGGGAGGCCGGGGCTGGCCGGGTCGAGAGGTCGGTCATGGTGATCCCTTTCATGCGTCTTCACTGACGATGTGTGGGTGGGGACGGCGGGCGCGAGGGGAGGGATGGCGTCGCGCCGCCGACTAAATGAATTGGGTTCGTTTAGTTTGAGCCGGGCGGCAGAGGAATGCAAGCGAATCCGAAAGAAAAAGATAACATTCCGGATGTTTGCACCGTCCTCAGGCGTCAGGCCCCGGCCTGGTGGCAGGGACAGCCGCGAGCAGCGCCTCGAGCCCGAACCGGAAGGCCACGTCGGCGGGGCGCTCCCCGGTGCTCCGATCCTGGCCGAGGACGGCCGCGGTGAACGTCGGGCTCGAGTCGGCCAGCTCGCCGGTGTCGAAAATGTCGGCCGGCGCGTTGGCGTCGAGGGCGGAGCCGAAGATGAACGACTCGACGGCGACGATGGCCGGGATGATCGTCTCCACTGGCACGCCGGCACCGGCCAGCCCCACGGCAACGGTCTCGTACATCTTCAGGGTCTCCGGGGCGCCCGTCACCGGCAGCACGGCCACCAGCGGAACCAGGGGAGAGTGCCGGGCGAACACGTCCCGGTAAGACCACGCCCAGCGGCGCATGGCGTCATCCCAGGGCTCTGAGCCGAACCCGCTCACGTCGACCATGGTCATCACGTGGTCTTCCAGCCACTGCAGCACCTCCTGCTTGGAGGAGACATGGTTGTACAGCGCGGAGGGAGCGACCTTCAGGGTCCTCGCCAGGCTCGACATGGTGAAGCCGCCGTAGCCCTCGGTCGTGATCAGCGCGAGCGCGGCGGCGGTGATCCGGGTGCGCGACAACACCATCTCCAGGGGGCGCCCGGCGCGGCGTGGCGCGGCGCTGGCGTCGGCGGTCATCCGGCGGCTCCTCTCGAAGAGCGTGAGATGGCCAGAGTAGACCATCCGAAATGACCGGTCGTCATTTCGCGGATGCCGCAGAGAGCAATGCCGAGCACGACCGGCGGTCAGAAACCGCAGTGCGTCAGGTCGAGGCTGTGCTGCGCTCGACCGCCGCCGCCGACCTCTCGGAGCCGGAGCGGCCCGTGGTTCCCGCGAACCCTTGACACGGACCGGCATCAAAATTACCGTGAGGAATGAGCCGGTGGTTCGGCCGATTGCCTCCCCGGAAGGCGGGCGAACCGGCCGAGATGGTGCAGTCGTGCCGGAGTTTCGTCGATCTCTATTGGGTGATCACCATGACGGCACGGTCAGATTCCCGGCTCCAGTTCCTCGGCGCAACCGACTCGGTCACCGGCTCGAGGTTCCTGGTCGAATCGGCCGGTCGCCGCATCCTCATCGATTGCGGCCTGTTCCAGGGTTACAAGCTGCTGCGCGACCGCAACCGGCTCGCCTTCCCGGTGGCACCGGAGTCCCTTGACGCCGTGCTGCTCACGCACGCGCACCTCGACCACACCGGCTACCTCCCCGCGCTCGTGCGAGACGGCTTCGACGGACCGGTCTACACGACGAAGGGGACGGCGGAACTCTGTTCGCTGCTGCTGCCCGACAGCGGCTACCTCCTCGAGGAGGAGGCGAACTTCGCCCGCAAGCGCAAGTCGTCGCGGCACGAGAACCCACGTCCTCTCTACACGGCGGAGGATGCCGTGACCAGCCTCGAATCGTTCCGGCCCCGGAACTTCGACCAGGAGATCGACCTCGGCGGCGGCATCCGGGCCACCTTCATTCCGGCCGGCCACATCCTCGGGGCGGCCCAGATCCGGCTCTCGGTCGGTGAGTCGACCCTGCACTTCACCGGCGACCTCGGCCGGGCAAACGACCCGTTGATGAACCCGCCGCGTGCGCTGGAGGCCGTCGACGTGCTCGTGGCGGAGTCGACCTACGGGGACCGCACGCACGACCCGGCCGATCCCGAGGCCGAACTGGGCGAGGTGATCCGCCGGGTCGCGGGGCGCGGCGGCGTCATCGTGATCCCCGCCTTCGCGGTCGGCCGGTCCGAGACCGTGCTGCTGCACCTCTCCCGGTTGCGCGACCGCGGCGAGATCCCGGCGATCCCGGTCTACCTGAACAGCCCGATGGCGGTCGACGCCGCCGAGATCTACCAACGCCACCAGGGCGAGCACCGCCTGACCGACGCCGAGTACCGCAGCATGTACGACCTTGCCCGGATGGTGCGGACCGTCGACGAGTCCAAGCTGCTCAACCTGCGCGGCGGCCCGATGATCATCGTCTCCGCCAGCGGGATGCTCACCGGCGGCCGGGTGCTCCACCACCTCTTGGCGTTCGGATCTGACCCGCGCAACGCCATCATCCTCACCGGTTTCCAGGCCGGCGGCACCCGCGGCGCCGCCCTCCTCCGCGGTGACGACACGCTGCGCATCTTCGGCCGGGACGTGCCGATCACCGCCGAGGTCGTGGAGATCGGGAGCCTGTCCGCCCACGCCGACTCCGACGAGATCATCGAGTGGATGCGTGCCGCCCCGGCCGCCCCCGCGATGACCTACCTCACCCACGGCGAGCCGGCATCCTCCGACACCCTGCGGTTGCGGATCAAGCACGAACTCGGCTGGAACGTGCGGGTGCCCGAACACCTCGAGCGGATCGATCCGGCCGCTCCCCGCTGAGCCCGACCGCCGGGGATTCCGTGATAATTTCGGCAGACCATGACCGTTCCCCCGAGCACCGAGTCCGCGAGCGGTGAATCCGCACGCGAGGAGTCACCGCCCGCACGCCAGCGAGCGCTGACCAGGGTCGAGGTCGCCGACGTCGCCGTGCGGCTGTTCCGCGAGCGCGGCTATGAGGCCACCAGCGCCACCGAGATCGCCGAGGCGGCCGGGGTCTCGCGCAGCACGTTCTTCCGGCAGTTCCGCTCGAAGGACGACGTGATCTTCGCCGACCACGACGAGCTGCTCGAACAGATCGCGCGCCATTTCGAGTTGCCGCACGCCGACCCGTGGCTGGCCGTGTGCGAGGCGGCGACCATGGTCTTCGAACGGTTCCGGGAGCGTCTGGAGGTCGTGCGGATCAGGGACCTGGTCGTGCGGGAGACCCCCGTACTGCATGACCGGGAGACCGTGATGGTGATCCGGTACGAACGGATGTTCGCCAGCTACCTCAGATCTTCCGCCCCGGCGGTGCCGGCGCTGGCCGCCATCCGGTTCGCGGCCGCGGTCACGGCCACCCACAACTACGAGCTGCGCCGGCTGATCCGCTCCACGGCGGATGACCCCCGCGCCGCCGCCCTGCCCGCCGAGCTGGCCGCCGAACTCGCGCAGGTGCGCCGGATGTTCCGCCCGGACGGTCGCGCGCCTGCGGGGCCGGCCGCCGGGCCCGAGTTGGTCGTCGCCGTCTTCCCGGCCTCGATGGACCCCGGCGATCTGGCCAGGGCCGTCGAGGAACGACTCCGCGCGGCGACGGGCACCCCTGCCCTCTGAGACTGAGTTCCACTTGACCTGAGACTGAGTGTCAGGTACAACTTGTACCTACAGCTTTTCGACCGGCGCAAGGGGGCACCGTGAACAGTGTGTTGACCACACGGATCGATGTCTCGAACCGGACCGTCGGTGGCCGCACCATCGCCCTGGTGGTCTTCACCCCGCCGGCGGGCAGGCTGATCTCCTGGACGAGGGCAGCCCTGGCCGCGCTCGCCGCCGCCGTCGACGCCATCGACCTGGCCGCGGTCGACGCGGTGGCCTTCACCGGCACCGGCACGGTCTTCGGGGCCGGCGCCGACCTGGCCGCCTTCGGTTCTGTCTCCTCTCTCACGGAGGGTGAGCAGATCGCCCGCGACGGCTACGCGGCCTTCAACCGGCTCGGCCGGCTCGAGCTGCCCACCTTCGCCTTCCTCAACGGCGTCGCGCTCGGCGGTGCGTTCGAGCTGGCCCTCCGCGCCGACTTCCGCACGGTCACCGCCCGGGCGACCAACCTCGGCCTGCCCGAGGTGCGCCTCGGCCTCGTGCCCGGCTGGGGCGGGCTCGGCCTGCTCGCCGACCTGGCCGGCCCCGCGGCAGCAGCGGAGATCGCGGTCACCCGCTCCCTCTTCGGTCGTTCCCTCGCGGCCGCGGACCTCGCCGCGTGCGGGGTCGCCGACGTCGTGATCGACGACCCCGACTTCATCGGGGCCTCACTCGCCTGGGCGGCCGCCCGCCTGGCCGGCATGGCCGAAGCGGACGCGGCGGACACCCCGGCCGGCCCACCCGCCGCCCCGCGGCCCGCCGCGCAGGCGCCCTGGCAGCCCGAGGCCCTGCGCGCCGCG
>NZ_SOFM01000041.1:0-47431 GCF_004402705.1 Cryobacterium mannosilyticum
GCCCGATCGCCCGCGCCGACACCAGCCCATCGACATCCGACATGGGACTGAGCGCTGGCCTCGGATCGCCAGCCTCCAATAATCAACAGGCTCTAGAACATGCGCCTGCTGCCACAGCATGCGCCGCGAGGTGCCGCGAGGTGCCGCGACGAGCGCTGGATGCGGCCGGGCGCGACCCGCCGCACGCGGGCCCTCCTCCTCTAAGCTATGGGCATGGAATTTCGCTATCTCGGTTCATCAGGCCTGAAAATCTCCGAAATCACCTACGGCAACTGGCTCACGCACGGTTCGCAGGTCGAGAACGACATCGCGACGCAGTGCGTGCATGCCGCGCTCGACGTGGGGATCACCAGCTTCGACACCGCCGACGCCTACGCCAACACGCAGGCCGAGTCCGTGCTGGGCGCCGCCCTCACAGGCCAGCGCCGCCAAAGCCTCGAGATCTTCACCAAGGTCTACTGGCCGACCGGCCCCAAGGGGCACAACGACGTCGGACTGTCCCGCAAGCACATCATGGAGTCGATCGACGGCTCGCTGACCCGCCTGCAGACCGACTACGTCGACCTCTACCAGGCCCACCGCTTCGACACCGAGACTCCCCTGGAAGAGACGATGCAGGCCTTCGCCGACATCGTTCGGCAGGGCAAGGCGCTGTACATCGGCGTCAGCGAGTGGACCCCCGCGCAACTGCGCGCCGGACACGCTCTCTCGAAGGAGCTGGGCTTCAGACTGATCTCGAGCCAGCCGCAGTACTCCATGCTGTGGCGCGTGATCGAGGACGAGGTCGTACCGACCTCCCGCGAGCTCGGCATCGGCCAGATCGTCTGGTCTCCCGTGGCCCAGGGTGTGCTCACCGGCAAGTACAAGCCGGGCCAGGCCCCGCCGGCCGGCTCGCGGGCCACCGACCTCAAGGGCGGCGCCGACATGATCAGCCGCTTCATGAACGACGACGTGCTCACCCGGGTGCAGAAGCTCGAGCCGATCGCGGCCGACCTCGACCTGTCGATGGCGCAGCTGGCCGTGGCCTGGGTGCTGCAGAACGACAACGTCTCGGCCGCCCTCGTCGGAGCCTCCCGGCCCGAGCAGGTGCGCGAGAACGTCAAGGCCGCGGGCGTGAGGATCCCGGCCGAGAGCATGAGGCAGATCGACGAGGTGCTCGGCGACGTCGTCGAGCACGACTCCGCGATGACCTCGGCCACCGCGCCGCAGAGCCGCCCGGCATAACGCAACGAGAGCCGCCGTTCGGCGCGCTGTGACGCAGGAGCCGAGCACCTCGCCCCTGGCTCGCGCATCTCTCCCGCCGAGATCGACCTTTTCGGTCGCACCCGTCAGGCGCGCGACTCGGTCTCGACCGGAAGGGAAGAACTCGACGCGACCGGATCGCCCGCCCGTCCGTTTCGCGGTGCGCCCGGGTCCCCCCGAGAAGCCCGCTCAGCGGGAAGTCTCGGCGGAACCCGGGTTGGTGGCGGCATCCGTTGCGCGGATGCCGCCTGCGGCACCAGCTAGAGCACCTTGGACAGGAACGCCTGGGTGCGACGGTGCTGCGGGTTGGTCAGGACCTGGTCGGGGTCGCCGGCTTCGACGACCACACCGCCGTCCATGAACACGAGCGAGTCGGCCACTTCCCGGGCGAAGCCCATCTCGTGGGTGACCACGATCATGGTCATGCCCGACTTCGCCAGGCCCTTCATCACGTCGAGGACCTCACCGACGAGCTCGGGGTCGAGCGCGCTGGTCGGCTCGTCGAAGAGCATCAGCTTGGGCTCCATCGCGAGCGCCCTGGCGATGGCGACCCGCTGCTGCTGGCCGCCGGACAGGTGCGCCGGGTAGTAGTCGGCGCGTTCGGCCAGCCCCACCCGGGCGAGCAGGTCACGCGCGGTCTGCTCGACCTGGGCCTTGGGCAGGCCCTTCACCCGGATCGGCGCCTCCATCACGTTCTGCAGCGCCGTCATGTGCGGGAACAGGTTGAAGCGCTGGAACACCATGCCGATGTCCCGGCGCTGCCTGGCCGCTTCCTTCGGGGCCATCTCGTACAGTTTGCCGTTCGCCTCGCGGTAGCCGATCAGTTCGCCGTCAACGCTCAACCGGCCCGCAGAGAGCACCTCGAGGTGGTTGATGCAGCGCAGGAAGGTGGACTTGCCCGACCCGCTCGGGCCGACCAGGCACATCACCTCGCCGCGCTTCACCTCGAGCGAGATGCCCTTGAGCACCTCGTTCGAGCCGAAGCTCTTGGAGACCTGCTCCGCCAGCACCATCGGCACGTCCGGGTGGGATTGCGCCAACGGCACGTTCGTAGCGCTCATCGCGTACCTCCTGGGGCGTTCTTCGGTGGAACGATCACTGCGGGCGGGTCCGAACCGACGACGGGCATCACTCCCGTGAACGCGCCCGTTGCCGTGCCTGGGTCTTTCTTCTCCGTCTGGCGGTCGCCGACCCCGCGCGCGAATCTCTTCTCGAGGAAGTACTGACCCACCATCAGAATCGAGGTGAAGAGCAGGTACCAGAGCGACGCAACGATGAGCAGTGGGATCGGATTGAACGTTTCCGCGGAAATGTCCCTGGATCGGGTGAAAAGCTCCGTACTGAGCGGCACCGCGGTGACCAGCGACGTGGTCTTCAGCATGCTGATGACCTCATTCCCGGTCGGCGGGATGATCACCCGCATCGACTGCGGCAGGATCACCCGGGTCATAGTCTGCGCCCAGCTCATGCCGAGCGCAGTGGCCGCTTCCTCCTGGCCGCGGTCGACCGCGAGCAGCCCGGCACGCACGATCTCTGCCATATAGGCCGCCTCGTTGAGCGACAAGCCGATCACGGCGATGGTGAACAGGCTCAGCAGATCGCCCGTCTGGAACGACAGCCACGGCTCGGTAAACGGGATTCCGAGGTCGATCCTCGAGTAAATCAGCGAGATCAGACCCCAGATCGTCAGCTGCACGTAGACCGGCGTTCCGCGGAAGACCCAGAGATAGAACCAGGCCACGCTCTTCACCACCGGGTTCGGCGAGAGCCGCATCACGGCCAGGATCACCCCGAGGACGATGGCGATCACCATCGAGAAGACCGTCAGCTCGATCGTGACGACGGCGGCCTGCGAGATCCGCCGGTCGAAGAGGTACTTCCCCACCGATGGCCAGTCGTAGGCCGGGCGGAACGCCGCATCGATCATCACGAGTGCGAAGACTACGACGATCACTGCCGCGAAGACCATCCGCCACGGATGCCGCAGCCTGATCGCCTTGATCGGCACGGAGGCCGGTTCGGGCGTCGACGGGGTCTTCCCCGCCGGCGCGCCACTGCGTTCTGTGGTGCTCATGGGTTAACCGTTCGCGGCTGCGTTGATCGTGATCTTGTCGATGCCGCCGTCGGCCACACCCCACTTGTCGAGGATCTTGCCGTAGGAGCCGTCGTCGACCATCGACTGGAGGGCGGCCTGCACGGCCTTGGTCAGGTCTGAGCCCTTCTTGACGACGATGCCGTACGGCGCCACGTCAAAGGTCTTGCCCGCGGGCTGGAGCTTGCCCTTGGTCTGCTCGATCGCGTAGAGCGTGACGGGCGAGTCGGCGCTGAGGGCGTCGGCCTGGCCGAGCACGACCGCATTGGTCGCGGCATCCTGGGTGTCGAACTTGAGCTTGTCGATCGGCGGCTTGCCGGCGGCGACGCAGGCGTCGCTCTTGGCCGGAACCTCGTCGGTGTCCTCGAACGTGGTGGCCTGCACGGCGACCTTGAGGCCGCAGGCGTTGTCGGGGTCGACCTCCTTGCCCTTGGCGGAGGCCCACTGGATGCCGGCCGTGTAGTAGTTGACGAAGTCGACCTGCTTCTCACGCTCGACCGTGTCGGTGAACGATGATTCGCCGATGTCGGCCTTGCCGCCGGTGACGCTCGGGATGATGTTGTCGAACTTGGCGACCTGGAACTCGGCCGTCAGGCCCAGCTTGCCCGCAACGGCGCTGGCGATCTCGATGCCCCAGCCGATCGGCGCACCGGATTCGTCCTTGAACTCGTTGGGGGCGTAGGTCGGGTCGGTGCCGACGCGGAGCGTGCCGGTCTTGGCGATGTCGGCGGGGAGGAGGGCCGCGGCCTTCTCGTCCTTGGTCACGCTCCCGGCGGTCGAGCCGCCGGTGGCGGGGGTGGAGTTGTCGACACAGCCGGTGAGCATCAGGGCGGTGACGGCGGCGAGGGCCGGGAGTAGGTATTTAGCGCGCATTGCTAGGCCTTCTTCGTGGTTGTCGGATGTTGCGGGTTCGTCATTGAGGTCCGTGAACGGTTTGCGACAAATGTGAGCATATAACACCTCGATGACGCGGATTCCGTGCGTAGATAACGTTTTGAGCCAGCCATCCTGAGCGTCGGACCCGCCCGTGACCAGTATGGCCACCCTTGTGTTTCACGCGGATTACGCCCCTCCCCCGGAGCGACCGTTCAGGGTGGACTTTCTCGCGACGCGCCGCGCCGCACGACCGTTCCCGCGGCGTGTCGGCAGAGACTCCATCTCGAACGTGACGCCCTGTGCCGGCGCAGGCTACCCCGGGATCCGTTATTCCGCGGCGGACGGGGCGTCGCCGGTCTCGACCGGGCGATCCGGCAGGTTGGACCACTGCGACCACGAGCCCGGATAGAGGTAGGGCACGAAGCCGGCGATGGCCAGTGCCGCCGCCTCGTGCGCGGCCGTGATCCCCGACCCGCAGTAGACGCCGACCGGCCGCATCGCGCTCACACCCAGCGCCTCGAAGCGCTCCCGGAGTTCCTCGGCCGGGCGGAAGCGCCCGTCTGGCGTGAGGTTGTCGCTCGTCGGCGCGCTCACCGCGCCGGGGATGTGCCCGGCCCTGGGGTCGATCGGCTCCGTCTCGCCGCGGTAGCGGGCGCCGGCGCGCGCGTCGAGCAGCACCCCGGTGCGCGCGACCGCCGCGGCGGTGTCCGCGTCGATGGTCGCGAGAGCGCCGTAGGCCAGGTGCACGGTACCGGCGACGGGCGGCTTCTCGTCGCCCACGGCGAGGGGAAGGCCGGCCGAGCGCCACGCGGCCAGCGCGCCGTCGAGCAGCAGCACGTCGCGCATCCCGGCGTGCCGCAGCAGCCACCAGGCCCGGGCCGCCGACTGGGAGCCGAGGTCGTCGTAGACCACGACGGTGTCGCCGTCGTGCAGCCCCCAGCGCCGGGCCGCGGCCTGCAGATCGGCGCTGCCAGGCAACGGATGCCGGCCGTCCTCCGGGCCGCCGTGCCCGGCGAGCTCGGTGTCGAGGTCGACGTAGACGGCGCCGGGGATGTGGCCGGAGCGGTACTCGCCGAGGCCGGGCGGGCCGCCGAGCTGCCAGCGCACGTCGAGCACGCGGATATCGTCCCGCCCGGCAAGCCGGCGGGAGAGGTCATCGGCCGAAATCAGAGTTTGCACGTGTCAACGCTAGTCCGTGCCCCTCAGCTGGGGGCGCGGGCATCCGCGGCCATAGACTTGAGTAATTGTGAGCAGCTACTGGACCCTTCTGAAAACCCCGGGCGTTGCTCGCGTCATCGCCGCACAGCTCACCGCACGCTTCCCGTTCGGGATGCTCTCGCTGGCGTTCCTGATCCACATCGAGCAGGTCTACGACTCCTACGGCTCGGCGGGCCTCGTGCTCGGCGCGATGAGCATCGGCCAGGCCATCGCCGGGCCGCTCACCAGCCGGCTGATGGGCCGCTGGGGCATGCGCCCGGTCATCGTCGGCACCCTCGTGGTCTGCGCCGGCTCGATCATCGTGATGGCCCTGGTGACCCTGCCGATCTCCGGGCTGATGGCCATCGGCCTGGTCGCGGGCCTGTCCACGCCGCCGATCCAGCCGGCCGTGCGCACCATCTATCCGAAGATCGTCAACTCCCGCCAGCTCACCCCGCTGTTCTCCCTGGACGCCTCCGCCCAGGAGATCATCTGGGTGCTCGGCCCGGTGATCGCCACCTTCGTGGCCATCCAGGTCAGCTCCGTCGCCGGCATCCTGCTCGCCGCCGCGTTCCTGGTCGGCGGCGGAATCTGGTTCGTGGCCCTGCCGGAGGTCGGCCGGGTGCGCATCCCCCGCAGCCGGCGCAAGCTCGGCGCCGTGCTCAAGCGCCCGCCGGTGATGCTGAGCACCATCGTCGGCTTCATGCTCGTGGCCGCCTGCGCCGCGGTCGAGGCGGGCGTCGTCGCCGCCTTCGGCCACGGCAGCTCGGACTCCGGCTGGGTGCTCGGCATCTTTGCGGCCGGGTCGCTCGTCGGCGGCCTCGCCCTCGGGCATGCGCCGATCGGGCCGTGGGCGCTCGCCAGCCGGATGCTCATCGTCACCGTCGGCCTCGGCCTCGCCACCCTCGGCCTCAACTTCTGGTGGCTCGCCGGCACCCTCCTCTTCGCCGGCATCGGCATCGCGCCCGCGTTCGCCGTGCTCTTCGGCATCGTCTCCGCGAGCGTCAAGTTCAGCGACACCGCCGAGGCCTACGGCTGGGTCGGCACCGGCCAACTGATGGGTGCCGCAATGGGGTCTGCGATCGCCGGCTTCATGATCGACCACAGCGGGGCAGGCGCGGCGATCATGGTCGCGGCCGGCTTCGCGGCGCTCGGCACGCTGATCCCCGCGATCGGCCGGCGCTGGCACCCCGACCTGCGCGGCCGCGACGCCAGCCCGATCCCCGACACCGCCCCGATCCAGGTTCAGGTCTCCTAGCCCCGCTCGGCCCGTCCGGTCACGCTCGCCCCGGCCCACCTCAACGCGCCGAAGCTCTTCGCCGAACTGTGAGTTCGGCCCGGTTTGCCGGGAAGGTGCCTTTCTCTCAGTTCGGCGAGGACGACCCGAGGCCGGTTTAATAGGGGGATGACCCTTTCCCCCTCGCTTCGGTTCACCGACGGACACAGCATCCCGCAGCTCGGCCTGGGTGTCTACAAGGTTCCGGATGCCACGGCCGCCGAGACCGTGCAGGTCGCGCTCGAGGCCGGCTACCGTCACATCGACACGGCCGCGCTCTACGACAACGAGACGGGAGTCGGCCACGGCATCGCGCGGTCGGGACTGCCCAGGGACGAGCTGTTCGTGACCACGAAGGTGTGGAACGACCGCCACGGCTTCGACGAGACCCTGCGCGCCTTCGACGAGAGCCTCGGCAAGCTCGGCCTGGACTACGTCGACCTGTACCTGATCCACTGGCCCGCGCCGCGCCAGGACCGGTACCTCGAGACCTGGCGCGCCCTCGAGGTCCTGCGCGCGGAGGGACGGGCCCGCTCGATCGGGGTGTCCAACTTCCACACCCACCACCTTGACCGCCTGCTCGCGGAGAGCGCCCTGGCCCCCGTGATCAACCAGGTCGAGCTGCACCCCTGGCTGCAACAGGCCGCCCTGCGCGAGTACGACGCGGCCCACGGCATCCTGACCGAGGCGTGGTCGCCGCTGGCCCGCGGCCGTGCGATCGGGAACAGGACCCTGGACCGGATCGGGGCACGGCACGGCAAATCGGCCGCCCAGGTGGTCATCCGCTGGCACCTCCAACTCGGCAACGCGGTGATCCCGAAGTCGGTGACCCCGGTGCGCATCCGCGAGAACCTCGACGTGTTCGATTTCACCCTCGACGAGGCGGACCTGGCCGCGATCGGCGGCCTCGACTCCGGCGAGCGCACCGGCAAGGACCCCGACGACCTGGACTGACCGGCGCGACCCGGACCGACCGGTGCAACCCGGACCGACCGGCGCCTCAGCGCCCGGCCAGCCGGGTGGCTCGCAGCGCCGCGTGCAGTTCGGCGGCTTCGGCCGGGCGCGACGGCATCCGCCCGGTGAGCTCCGTGATCCGGGCCAGCCGGTACAACACGGTGTTGCGGTGGCAATGCAGGCGGCGGCCCGTCAGCGCGGTCGACCCGTCGGCGGCGAACCATTCCTCGAGGGTCTGGAGCAACACGTCGCGGTCCGGCGCCGCGAGGAGACCGCCGAGCACCGCCTCCTGCAACTCGGCGGCGTAGCCCGGCTGCGCGACCAGCAGCAGGTCGAGCGGCGCGGTGCCGTATGAGTGCGCCCCGGCTCCCCCCGGCAGGACGCAGCCGACCGCCATCCGGGCCTGGCGGAGCGCATCCGGTGCCTCGCCGACGACGGTGAAGGGGCGGCTGACCCCGACCCGGGTCGTCGCCGCTGACGCGAGGGTCGACTGGACGATGGCCATCCCGCCCGCCGCGGCGAGACCGAGCAGGCCGATCTGGTCGCCCTGCAGGGTGGTCCAGGCCGAGGCGATCCCGGCGGCACGCAGCGTCTGCGAGAGGCCTGGCAGCGAATCCGCCCCCGTGGCGCTCAGCTCGGCGGCGACGAGCAGGAAGGTGCCGTGCTCGGGAAGCCCGAGCGCCCTCAGGGCGCGTCCGGCGTCGACCGCGGTGGCGCTGCCGTCGAGGACGCTGAGCAGCAGCAGGCTCCTGGCCTGCTGGTTGCGGCGGTCCTGCGCGTCGACGACCGCCCGGTACGCCTCTGCGGCAGCGTTCGAGAAGGTGTCGATCATGCCCCAGACCTCGCCGGAGACGAGCAGCAGCGCCTCGAAACTCTGGCCGGCGACCGACCGGGTGACCAGCACCTCCCAGATCTGGAGACCGGCCAGGCGATAGGCGTGCAGCAGGCTTGCCATCGGGATGCCGTGTTCCGCCTTGACCTGCCCGGCCCGCCGCGGTGCGTCGAGGGTCGCGGTGCCGTCGACGAGGGCCCGCGCAAGGGCTGCGATGTTCTCGCCGACGATCCCGTGCAGCACCTCGTAGGGCAGCAGGCTCCTGGCTCCGTAGGCCTGCTCCCCGGCGACGATCTGGGCGCACACGGCATCCGTCAGTACGTCGGCGGAGTCGATCAGCCCGGTGAAGAGTTCGATCGCGATTCGCCTGGTGGCGCCCGCCGCGGTGGCGCCCACCCCGGTCGTGCCATTGCCGTCGCCGCGCTCCAGGGTTCCCCATTGATCCGCCATGACGCCATGCTACGACGCCCCCGACCAATTAGTTTGTGCGACGGCACAAAGATGCCGTCGGATCCGGCGGCGACCGCCCATGGCGCGAGCCGGGATGCGACGAGAGAGTGGAGCACTACCAGCGAGCCGAGTTGTGCACCCGAACAGGCGGCGCGCACCCGTCAACGATCACAGGAGATTGATGACCGTCACCGAGCCGTCCTTCGACCCAACCAGCGCCTCGCCCTCCGGCGCCGGCCTCGCCCCGGACACCGCGGCCGGGCAGGCCGAACTCGACGCCCTGATCGCCGAACTCGCCGCCGGCGAGCAGCGCTGGGCCCGCACCCCGCTGCCCGAGCGCGTCGGCCTGCTGCGCGCCGTGCACGCCGCCGTCGCGGAGCAGGCCGAGAATTGGGTCCGCACCGCCAGCGAGGTCAAGGGCCTCGACGCCGCATCGTCCCTGGTCGGCGAGGAATGGATCTCCGGCCCGTACCCGGTGCTGACCGCGACATCGACCCTGGCCGGCAGCGTGGCCCGGATCAGCCGGGGTGAGAGCCCGCTGGCCGGGTCCCGGTTCGGCACCGCCCCCGGCAACCGGGTGACGGTGCAGGTGCTGCCGCACAGCGCGCACGAGTCGGTCCTGCTGCACGGCTTCCGTGCGGAGGTGTGGATGCCGCCCGGCGTCACCGCCGACACGGTCAGGGCGCAGGCCGGCCTGGCCGAACTCCACCCCGCCCAGACGCGGGGTGTGGGCCTCGTGCTCGGCGCCGGCAACATCACCTCGATCCCGCCGCTTGACGTGCTCTACGAACTCATCGCGAACAACAGGGTCGTGCTGCTCAAGCTGAATCCGGTGCTCGCACGGATGCTGCCGGTCTACCAGGCCGCGCTCGCCCCCCTGGTGCGGCACGGCGTGCTGCGCATCGTGACGGGCGACGGCGACGTCGGCGGATACCTGGCCCATCACGCCGGCATCTCCCACGTTCACATCACCGGCAGCGCGGCCACCCATGACACCGTCGTCTTCGGCCGGGGCGCGGCCGGCACCGCGCGCAAGGCGGCCGGCTCCCCCGTCCTGGCCAAGCCGATCACCAGCGAACTGGGCGGAGTGGCCCCGATCATCCTGCTTCCCGGCCGCTGGACCCGCCGCGACCTGCGCTACCAGGCCGAGCATGTGGCGACGCAGCGGCTGCACAACGGCGGCTACAACTGCATCGCCGGGCAGGTGGTCGTGCTCAGTCGCGACTGGCCGCAGAAGGACGCGTTCCTGGCGGAGCTGCGGGACGCGATCGGCCGCGCCCCGGCCCGCCCGGCCTGGTATCCGGGCAGCGAGGGGAGGGTGGCGGCAGCCGCCGCCGCTTATCCGTTCGCCGAGCGCCTCGGCGACGGCGGTCGGCTCCTCGTCGTTGTCGGCGACGGCGACGACCCTGAGCCGATCAGGTCGACCGAGACGTTCTCGCCCGTGCTCGGCGTGGTCGAGCTGCCTGGCACCGGGGCATCCTTCCTCGACGCCGCCATTGACACCGTCAACCGGGATTTCCTCGGCACCCTCGGCGCGAACGTCATTGCCGAGCCGCGCACGATCCGGGCGCTCGGCCACGGTTTCCGGGACGCCCTCGCCCGGCTGCGCTACGGCACCATCGCGATCAACACCTGGACCGGCCTCGGGTTCCTCACCGCCGCGGCTCCCTGGGGTGCCTACCCCGGGCACACCCTGGGCGACGTGCAGAGCGGAATAGGCGTCGTGCACAACGCCCTGCTGATCGATTCGCCGGAACGCACCGTTGTCAGCGGGCCGTTCCGCCCGTTCCCCCGATCGGTCGCCCACGGCGAGTTCGCGCTCTTCCCGAAACCGCCCTGGTTCGTCTCGGCACGCAGCGCCGCCACCACCGGGCGCCTGCTCGCGGGGTTCGCCGCCCGGCCGTCCTGGCTGCGGATGCCCCGGGTCTTCGCAGCGGCCTTCCGCGCCTGAACATCGGCCCGGGCGAGCCCGCCCGGGCCGCACCGCGCAGTATCCTCTTCCCGAACAGCACTTTCCCCGAACACTGGAGTTCGCCGTGGTATTCACCAGTCCTCTTCCCGACGTCGTCATCCCCGACCTCAGCGTCTACGACTACCTGTTCGGCGGGATCGCCGAACACGACCTCGACCGGGTCGCCCTGATCGACGGGCCGTCCGGGGCGGAAACCAGCTACCGGGCTCTGATCGGCCAGATCGGCGCGATCGCGGGGGCGCTCGCCGCCCGCGGGATCTCCCCCGGCGAGGTCGTGGCACTGCACTCGCCCAACGTGCCGGCCTTCGCCGCGGTGTTCCACGGCATCCTGCGGGCTGGCGCCACCGCGACGACGGTCAATGCGCTGTACACCGCGGAGGAGATCGCCGGCCAGTTGCGCGGCTCGGGGGCGCGGCTGCTGTTCACGGTGTCGCCGTTGCTCGAACAGGCGGTTGCGGCCGCCGACCTCGCGGGTCTCGGCGCCGACCAGATCATCGTGCTGGACGGCTCTCCCGGGCACGCGTCACTCCGCGACCTCCTGGCGGCGGGACATCCTGCCCCCACGGTGAGCATCGACCCGGCCACGCACCTGGCCGTGCTGCCGTTCTCCTCCGGCACGACCGGGCACCCCAAGGGCGTCATGCTCACCCACCGAAATCTGGTCGCGAATGTCGCCCAGTCCCTGCCGCTGCTCGGCGCGAAACCCGACGACCGGGTGCTGGCCGTGCTGCCGTTCTTCCACATCTACGGGATGACGGTGCTGCTGAACATCGCCCTCGCCGGTCGGGCCGGGCTGGTGACCATGCCCCGCTTCGACCTGACCGACTTCCTGCGTTTCATCCAGGGCTACGCGGCCACCTATGTCTTCATCGCGCCGCCGATCGCGGTGGCCCTGGCGAAGCATCCGCTCGTCGACGACTACGACCTGTCCAGCGTGCACACCATTTTCTCCGGCGCCGCCTCGCTCAACCACACGCTCGGCGCCGCCGTGGCCGCCAGGCTGGACTGCCGGGTGCGGCAGGGCTACGGGATGAGCGAGATGAGCCCGGTGTCGCACGCCATCCCCCTCGATCGCGACGACATCCCGCTCGATTCGGTGGGGCTGACCCTGCCGAACATCGAGTGCAAGCTGATCGACCCGAACACCGGCGAGGAGATCCACCAGCCGGCCGAGGGCACCAGCGAGGCCGGCGAGCTGCTCTGCCGAGGCCCGAACATCATGCTCGGTTACCTCGGCAACGAAGAGGCCACCGGCGAAACACTTGACGCGGACGGGTTCCTGCACACCGGCGACATCGCCACGGTCAGCTCGGAGGGCTACGTCACGATCGTCGACCGGCTCAAGGAGCTGATCAAGTACAAGGGCTACCAGGTGGCGCCGGCCGAGCTGGAGGCGCTGCTGCTCGGGCATCCGTCGATCTACGACGCGGCCGTCATCGGCGTGCCGGACGAACACGGCGAGGAGGTGCCGAAGGCGTTCGTCGTGCTCCAGCCGGGCGTCGAGCTCACCGCGGAGGCCGTGATCGCGTTCGTCGCCGGGCAGGTTGCCCCGCATAAGAAGGTGCGGAAGGTGGAATTCGTCGACCGCATCCCCAAGTCGGCGTCGGGCAAGATCCTGCGGAAGGACCTGCGCGCCGCCGAGGCGCTGCAGGTTGCGGCGGCAGCGCGATGACCGCGCAGGTGCCGGGCACTCAGGAGTCCTTCGACTACGTCATCGTGGGGGCAGGGTCGGCCGGCTCGGCCCTCGCGGCCCGGCTGAGCGCCGACCCGGACTCTTCGGTGCTGCTCCTCGAAGCAGGGCCAGCCGATAAGAAGACGGAGATCCACATTCCGGCGGCGTTCGCGCAGCTGTTCCGCTCCGGCCTGGACTGGAACTACGACACCACCCCGCAGGCTCCCCTCGGCGGCCGCAGCGTCTACTGGCCGCGCGGGAGGGTTCTCGGCGGCTCCTCCTCGATGAACGCCATGATGTGGGTGCGCGGGTTCGCGGCCGACTACGACGGCTGGGCCGACCAGGCCGGACCGGAGTGGTCCTGGGCGGCGCTGCTGCCCTATTTCCGCCGGGTCGAACGCGTCGCCGGCAGCACGGATGCCTCGCACGGCCGTGACGGAGCGGTCAGCGTCGAACCCCAGAGAAGCCCCAGTCGCCACACGAAGGCGTTCCTGGCCGCGGTCTCCGAGCTCGGCCTGAGGGTCGAGTCTCCGAACGCCGCCCAGCCGGAGGGGTTCAGCCAGACCATGGTCACCCAGCATCGGGGCGCACGGGTCAGCACGGCGGACGCCTATCTGAAGCCGGCCAGGCGACGCCGCAACCTCACCGTGCGCACAGGCGCCCAGGCCACCCGGGTTCTCTTCGAGGGCCGCCGCGCCAACGGGGTCGAATACCTGCAGGGCGGCAGCCGACACCGGGTGGTCGCGCGGCGAGAGACGATCCTGTGCGGCGGCGCCGTGAACACCCCGCAGCTGCTGATGCTGTCGGGCATCGGCGACTCCGGCGAACTGCGACGGCACGGCATCCCGGTCCTGGCCCACTCGCCGGAGGTCGGAGCGAACCTGCGCGACCATCTGCTCTCCGGACTCGTCGCCGAGACCGCCGGCGACACGCTGTTCGACGCGCAGAAGCCCCGCCAGATCGCCGACTATCTGCTCCGCCGACGCGGCATGCTCACCTCGAACGTCGCCGAGGCCTACGGATTCATCCGCACGAACCCCGAGCTGGCCCTCGCGGACATCGAGATCATCTTCGCGCCGGTCGCCTACGTCGGGGAGGGTCTGGTGCCCACGCCGGAGCACGGGCTGACGGTCGGGGCGATCCTGCTGCAGCCCCGCAGCACCGGGAGGGTCAGCCTCGCCTCGCCGGACCCGTTCGCCAAGGCGGTCGTCGATCCTCGGTACCTGAGCGACCCCGACGGTGCGGACCTCGCGACCCTGCTCGCCGGGCTGGCCTGGTGCGAACGCCTCCTCCAGACCCCGACGATGCGCGGGGACACCACGGGCCGGCTGATCATGCCGCCCGACAGCGCCGCCATGAGCAGCGCGGAGCGCCTGGCCCGGGCGGTCACCGACCATGCACACACGCTCTACCACCCGGTCGGCACCGCACGGATGGGCTCCGACCCCGACTCGGTCGTCGACCCGGAGTTGCGGGTGCGCGGCGTCGATGGGCTCCGGGTTGCGGATGCATCGATCATGCCGATGATCATCCGCGGCCACACGAACGCGCCCACAATCGTCATCGGAGAGAAGGCCGCAGACCTGCTGCTCGCGGCCAGGGGCCTTGCGGTCGAGGCTGTCGACACCCGGGAATGAAACTTCGAATAAGTTATCCACAAGTAGTGACAAACCCTCATATTTGTGTTCGTGTTTTGGTATCTTCGTGGCATGGACTCACCGGCAGAGCAACTCAGACAGGCAGCGGATGCCGTCGCCCGCCTGGGCTGCTCCAGCGCCGACTACGAGGCCCTGACGGATGCTGCGGCGCTGGCCGGTCAAAAAGACATCGCCACCGCACGCCGGTTGCTGGAGACCCGGGCCGCGTGGATGGCTGCGACCATCGCCGACCGCTCCCGCCCGGAGCTGGGCCACTCCGGCCTGGCCGCGCAGCAGGGGTTCCTCTCCCCGGAGGCGATGATCCAGAAGGTCACCGGCGCAAGCAAGAACGAAGCATTCAAGCTCGTCGCCGTCGGCACGATGCTCGCCCGGGCCGAGGCCGCCGACCGGCAGGCCGCAGACGCGCTCGGGTCGCCCGGTGTTGACGGGACGGGCGCGGGCGGGACCGGCGCTGACGGGACCGGCGCTGATGGTGGTGCGGGCGGCGGCTCGGGCGGCCCGGGTAGTTTCCCACCCGATCCGGCCGGTGCGGGGTCGTGGCAGGGGCCGATCGCTCGCGCCGTGACCGCTGGAACCCTCTCCGTCGACGCCGCCGAATCGATCCGTAAGGGCCTGGGCGATATCGATACCGCCGTCACCGCCGACAAACTCGCCACCGCCCTCACCCGGCTCCTCGCCGAAGCCGGTCAGTTGAACGCGGACCAATGCTTCACCCGCGCCCGAAGGATGCGCGACGACCTCGACCAGGCCGGCATCGCCGCGAGGGAGAAGCAGGCCTACGACGACCGGTTCCTCAAGGTCTACCGCCTCGCCGACGGCAAGGTCCGCCTGCACGGGCTCTTCGCCCCCGAAGACGGCGAGTTCGTGCTCTCCACCTACGACTCGATCACCAGCCCCCGACGCGGCGGCGTGCGCTTCGTCGACCCGAAGCGCAAAGCCTGGGCCAAGGCCATCCAGGACGACCCCCGCAGCACCGCGCAGATCGCCGCGGACTCGTTCGTGCAACTACTCAAGATCGCCGGCGAAGTCGACCCCGGCCAGATGCTCGGCGGCCGCCGCCCCGCCGTGCGCATCATCGTCACCCACAAAGACCTCACCGACGCCACCCACACCAACGCCCGCACCAACACCGGCACCCGCGCCGTCGCCGGCGGTGCCGACACCAGCACCTGGAGCGGGAGCGCAACCCAGGCACCGGCCGGCACATCTCCCTCAACACCATCAACACCCCACCTCACCGGGGCATCTGAAGCACCGGGAGCATCCGAGACGCCAGCAGGCCCCCGGCCCCTGCCGACGGTCAGACCTGACACAGCCGCCCCCTCCACTCAACCCGGTCAACCCAGCCAACCCGACCTGTCCGACCTGTCCGGCCAGCCCGACCAACCCGACCCGTCCCGCGAACCCGGCCAACCCGACCTGTCCGACCAACCCGGCCAACCCGACCTGTCCGGCCAACCCGGCCAGCCCGACTTGTCCGGCCAACCCGGCGAACCCGACTTGTCCGGCGAACCCGGCGAACCCGACTTGTCCGGCGAACCCGGCAAACCCGGCCAGCCCAGCCAGCCCGGCGAACCCAGCCAGCCCGGCGAACCCGGCCAGCCGGGACAACCGGGGACGGCCGTGATTCTCGCGGCCGGGCACGGGTCCATTGAGGGCAGCCCCGCTCCGATCTCCCTCGCCACCGTCGAACGACAACTCTGCGACACCGGCTACCTCGGAATCCTCTTCGACAACACGGGCCAACCCACCGACGTCGGCAGAGAACAACGCCTCTTCACCCCCGCCCAACGCACCGCCCTGGGCGCCCGCGACGGCGGCTGCGTCTGGCCCGACTGCGACCGGCCACCCGCCTGGACCGAAGCCCACCACCTCAAAGAGTGGCTCCTCGAACACGGCTACACCGACCTCGCCGACGGAGTCTGCCTCTGCCACCCCCACCACCTGCTCCTCCACAACACGGGCTGGACCATCCTCCGGGGCGGCGACCACTACTGGCTAAAGCCACCGGTCACAGTCGACCCGGCACAAGCGCTCATCCCCCTCCCCAGCAAGACCCACCGCCAACTCGACCAGGGCACGCCAACCCGGGACCGGGACACGGACTGACCGGCAGGTTCAGCCGGGCCAGACCTGCCGGTTCACCGGGGCCAGACCGGCAGTGACCCCCACGAGTGAGGTCGGCGAAATCGGGGCACCACGGCCTCGACGGGCGCGACCAGCGGAGGTTCCCGGGGCCTCGACGGACTCGACCACGCGTGATTGCGCTCGCCGAAATCATGGCGCCTGGTGGCGACGCGCTCAACCATCGGAGCCAGCGCGCCCTCCCAGGTCTCGACGAGTTCGACCACCGAGGCGGGGCGGGGTCTCTAGGGGTTCGCCCATAGGCCGGTGCCGACGCGACCATCCGGGTCTGATCTACCAGGATCTGCGGCGGAGATTCGGCGCGCCGCAGGGGCGCGAAGCCGGGTGGCCGATGGATCACACTGCGCGGCGGCGGAAGGTGGGGCCAGGCGGTGGCGGGATTCGCTTCGCATCCTGGGCTGTTGGCGCTCGGCGCCGGCGTAGTTCCAGCCGGAGGCTCTCCTCGCCACGCCTCATCGCCCAACGATGGTTCGCCGAGAACGCGGGCCGCAGCAGCCAGGTCAGCCGGCGGAGCAGAGGCTTGGCCGCGCTGACCTGCCAGTCATAGCCGATCTCGACCTCGGGGCCGTTCTGGGCGAAGCTCCAGCGGCCCGTGCCGATCAGGTCGCCGGTCGCCGTCACCGCGAAGCCGGCCTCGGTGACCGGCTCGCTCACCGTCAAGGTCCACCGCAGCGTGTACGGGAGCCAGCCTTTGGTGTGCAGTTCGGTGACTGCGCCACGGCCATCGGCCGCACCCGGAGCCAGGATGCGCGCCGCCAGGTAGACCGAGGGCCACCAGAGGGGGAGGCTCCGCGCGTCGCTCAGAACCCGGGCCACTTCGGCCGTCGTTCCGGCGACCCGCCACTCGGTGTGGAAGCTGTAGTCGTCGCCCATGGCGGCCTCCTCGCGGACCTGTCGCATCCGTTGTTGCGCACCAGTATGGCCTCGGATTCCGGCAGGCTCAATCGCCTGGGCCAGGCTCAATCACCGGGGCACGCTCGTCCACGGGCCGGGCCGGCCCGGCGGCCGGGCCGCGGGCCCGACCGGTGACGGATCCGCTACCAGCGCGGGTGGATCTGGTCGCGCAGCATCCGGTCGTAGATGTCCTGCACGCCTTCATTGAACTCGAGGCTGAGCTGTGGGATGGAGCCGGCTGCCGCGTTGCCCTCGGCCTGGGCCACCGACCGGGCGCCGGGGATGACCGAGCTCACGCCGTCGATCTGCGCGACCCAGGCCAGCGCCGCCTGCGCCGGAGTGAGGCCGTCGGGCACGATCGCCGCGAACTCGGCCGCGGCCTTGAGGCCGGTCTCATAGTCGACTCCGGAGAAGGTCTCCCCCACGTCGAAGGCGCTGCCGTCACGGTTGTAGTTGCGGTGGTCGTTCGTCGCGAAGGCCGTGTCGCGGGTGTACTTGCCGGTCAGCAGCCCGCTCGCCAGCGGAACCCGGGCAATGATGCCGACGCCCGCGGCGCGCGCGGACGGCACGACCTCTTCGAGCGGCTTGAGCCGGAACGCGTTGAGGATGATCTGCACGGTGGCCAGGCCGGGCCGGGTGATGGCAGCGAGGGCCTGGTCGCAGGTCTCCACACTGACGCCGTAGTTGGCGATCGCGCCCTCGGCCACGAGGGTGTCGAGCGCGTCGTAGACCTCGTCCGACTCGACCACGGCGCTCGGCGGGCAGTGCAGCTGCACGAGGTGCAGGGTGTCCATGCCGAGGTTGGCGCGCGACCGGTCGGTCCAGGCCCGGAAGTTCGCGAGCACGTAGTTCTCGGCGAGCTGGTCGACCCGGCGGCCCATCTTCGTCGCCACGGTGATGCCGGCGCCGGCCGGGCTGCCGGCGAGGAACCGGCCGATGATCTGCTCGCTCCGGCCATCACCGTAGACGTCGGCGGTGTCGAAGAAGGTGACTCCGGCCTCGACGGATGCCGCGAGCACTGTCGTCGCCTCGGCCTCCGACACATCACCCCAGTCCGCGCCGAGCTGCCAGGTGCCGAGGCCGATCACGGAAACGGTTCGGCCGGTCTTGCCCAGGGTTCGAGTGTCCATGCTTCCAGCCTAACCACCGCAGGACCGCCGACCGGTCAGCGGTCCGCGGCCGGCTCCCCGCTCGGTTCACCGGCCGGTTCCGTGACCGGCGACGCCATCGTCTCGACCGCGCCACCCGCGTCGATCACGGCCACGAGCGCCCTCGCCAGTCTCGGCCGGATCAGGTGGTCGTTGGCCTCGACCCGATGCATGGTGACGTGGCGCATCCGTTCGATCACCGTCATGCTGCCCAGCGCGATGAAGGCGTCCAGGGTGCCGTAGACCACGTCGACCGGCACCGTGAGGCTGGCGATGTCACTGACCACCGTCTGGGACTCGATGCAGTGCTCGAGGGACTTCACGAACGGGGTCCAGTTGCGCTCGGAGATCTCGAAGATCCCCTTCGGCAGCAGCCGGGAGATGATGGCCGCGTTGCTGATCGTGAAGTCCTTGTTCAGGCGCAGGAAATCGTAGGCACGCAGGTAGGCGCTCACCCGCGCCCGCACCCAGCGGTCGCCGATGTCGGAGGGCGAGATGTAGACCGGCGGCCCGACCAGCACCACCCGGGAGACCTGGCTGCGCCGGGACATCCGGGTGCGCGCCAACGACGCGTACCGGGCCACGATCAGGCTGCCGAGCGAGTGGCCGACGAGGATGATCGGCTCCCGCAGATTCAGGGACCGGACCGTGGCGTCGAGCGCTTCGACGTGGTCTTCGAGCCGGTATTCGCAGCCCTCGGGGGCCGGTGACTCGCCGAAACCGAGGATGTCGACGGCGATCACCCGGTGCCCGGGTACGAGCAAGGGCACGACCTCCCGGAAGGTCACCGACGACGACGCGATGCCGTGGACCAGGATCACGACCGGCCCGGAGCCCTCGTCAGTGGCGATGTGCAGGAGCGGTGGGCGTCGCCGGCGAAGCCGTTCGATCAGAGCCTTCCACCACGTCATGGTTCCAGTATCCTCGCCCGTGCCGGTTCCGTTCAGGCGGCCGAGATCCGATTGTGATTCGACTCCCAGAGAGCATTCAGACAGTGGCATCCACCCTGACCCTACAGTGGGGCCATGAAGCGCATCTCCGTTGTCGCATTGGCTATCGCCGTCCTGCTGCTGGCCGGTTGTTCCGCGCAGGGTGCGTCGACCTCGGGGTCGGGCCCGTCCAGTTCCGACTCATCCGGCGGCGTCGTCGGAGCCCCCCAGCCCGTCTCGCCCGACTCAGCCGTCAAGGACGGCACAACGGGTGAGATCAAGTCCTCCAACCGCGACGTGATCACGACGGGTTCGGTGTCGATCACCGTCGACGATCCGATCAAGTCCGCCCAGGATGCCGTGATGATCACCGAACAGGCGGGCGGACGCATCGACAGCCGCACCGAGAACCCGGCCACCCCGAACCAGCCGGCGAGCGCCACTCTGACCCTGCGCATCCCCTCTGACGAGCTCGACCGCACGCTCGCCGAGCTGAAGAAGCTCGGCACCGTCAATTTCGTCTCACTCAACGCATCGGATATCACCCAGCAGACCACCGATCTCGACGCCCGGATCACGTCGCTGAAGACCTCGGTCGACCGGCTGCTCACCCTGATGCAGCAGGCAACCAGCACCACCGACCTGATCGCCATCGAAAGCGCCCTGTCCGCCCGACAGAGCGAGCTCGAAGGGCTCCAGTCCCAGCGTGATTACCTCTCCGATCAGGTTGATTTTTCAACCATCAGCCTCGACCTCTACTCCACGGGCACGGTCGCTCCCGGCTCCCCCGACAGCTTCTGGACCGGAATCGTCGCCGGCTGGAACGCCCTCGTCGCGGCTCTGGGCGGCGCCCTGATCGGAATCGGCTTCGTCCTGCCCTGGCTGCTCGCGCTCGGCGCGGTCGCCGCAATCGTGCTGCTGATCGTCTGGCTGTCGACGAGGAAGCGCAAGGCTGCCTAGGCTGGAGTCTGTGACGACGTCCGACAGCCTCTCCCCGCTCGGCGACGACCTCCTCGAACGGATCCGTTCCCGGGCCCCCGGCCACGACCAGGCCAACACCTTCCCCACGGAGGACCTCGCCGAGCTCGCCGCCTGCGGCTACCTCCGCGCCCTCGTTCCGATCGAGTTCGGCGGCCTTGGCCGGAGCCTCCGCGACGTCGCCCGCGACCAGGTGCGCCTCGCCGCCCACGCCCCGGCGACGGCCCTCGCCGTCAACATGCACCTGGTCTGGACCGGCGTCGCCCGCACCCTGCACGACCGCGGCGACACCTCGCTCTCGTTCCTCCTGCACGAGGCCGGCACCGGGGAGATCTTCGGTTTCGGCGTGAGCGAGCCAGGCAACGACCTGGTCCTGACCGGTTCGATCACGGACGCCCGCCCGCAGCACGGCGGCGGCTACCGGTTCACCGGCACCAAGATCTTCACCACCCTCTCCCCCGCCTGGACCCGGCTCGGCACCATGGGGCTGGACACGACCTCCCCGGACGCACCGAAGATCGTCTGGACGTTCCTCGACCGCAGCGACCCCGGCATCACCCGCAAGGACGACTGGGACACGCTCGGCATGCGCGCCAGCCAGAGCCAGACCACCGTGCTCGACGGCGCCCTCGCCCGGCCCGACCGGGTGTTCCGCCGGCTCGATCCCGGGCCCAGCCGCGACCCGCTCATCTTCGCGATCTTCGCCAACTTCGAGATCCTCCTCGCCGCCGTGTACACCGGCATCGGCCGGCGCGCGGTCGAACTCGCCGTCGAAGCGGCCGAGCGACGCACCTCCCTGCGGCACGACGGGCGCAGCCTGGCCCAGGATCCGGACATCCGCTGGCGCGTCGCGGAGGCCGCCATCCTGATGGACGGCATCTACCCGCAGATCGACGCGCTCGCCGCCGATGTGGACACCCTCGTCGACCACGGCTCCCAGTGGTTCGCCCTGCTCTCCGGGCTCAAGCACCGTGCCACCGAGACTGCGAGGCTGACCGTCGACCAGGCCATCCGCGTGACCGGCGGCAGCAGCTACTACGCGGGCAACGAGCTCGGTCGGCTCTACCGGGACGTGCTCGCCGGCCTGTTCCACCCCTCCGACGCCGAATCCGCGCACTCCACGGTCGCGGCGGCCTGGCTGGGACCGATCGATGTCTGATCCGACGACCAGCATCGGCGTCTTCGACAACGCCGCCTACACCCGTTCGGTTCTGGACCTCACGATGCGCCTGGCCGAGGTCATCTTCGCCGCCGGCGCCGGCGCCGAGGACGCGACGGCCGCGATGGAGGCCATCACCCGCGCCTACGGGCTGAAGGGCACCGAGGCCAACATCACCCACACCATCATCACGCTCACCCACGAAGACCCGGGCACCCACGAGTCGATCACCCGCAGCCGCAACGTGAAGTACCGTTCGCTCAACTACGGCAAGCTCACCGCCACCTCCGAGCTGATCGTGGACCTGCTCGACCAGCCGATGGAGGTCTCGGACGCCCGCAAGGCCCTGGCCACCATTGTCAGCTCCAGGCCGCAGGTCCCGGCGCTCTACCGGCGCCTGGGCTGGAGCCTCGTCGGCGCCGGGGCCGCCGTGCTCATCGGCGGCGGGCCGATCGTGCTCGCGGCGGCGTTCGTCGCCACCTTCTTCATCGACATGATCACGACCGCCCTCGACCGGCGCCAGGCTCCGCTGTTCTACCAGAACGTCGTCGGCGGCGCGATCGGCCCGATCGTGGCCGCGATCGTGGCGTTGATCGACCCGACGGCGAACCCGTCCCTCGTCGTCATCGCGACCATCATCATGCTCCTCGCCGGGGTGACCACCTTCGGCGCGGTGCACGACACCCTCTCCGGGTTCTACCTGACCGGCACGGCGCGGCTGATGGAGGCGCTCCTGATCACCGGAGGGCTGGTCACCGGCGTCGCCGGCGCGTCACTGCTGCTCGCGCGGTTCGGCCTCCAGCTGAGGGTGGACGCCAACCTGACGCCGACCCTGGCCGACCTGCCGGTGCTGCTCGTGGCATCCATGGTCATCGTGATCGGTTTCGGCCTGGCCGTGCAGGTTCCCTGGCGCGCGTTCTGGGTGGTCTGCGTGCTCGGCGCCGTCGCCGAGTTCCTCTACCTGGCGGCCGCCTCCGCCGGTTTCGGGCTGGTCTGGTCGTCCGGTGCCAGCGCCATCGGCGTCGGCCTGGCCGCGGCGGTCGCCGCCCGGATCGTGCGCACACCCCCGCTGGTCATCGTCGTCACCTCGCTCGTGCCGCTCGTGCCCGGCCTGATCCTGTTCCGCGGCCTGCTGCAGCTCTCCGACGGCGACATCAACGGGCTGCTGAGCCTGCTGACGGCCGGCGCGGTCGCGGTCGCCCTGGCCGCGGGTGCCATCCTCTCCCAATACGTCGTTCAGTTCGTCTGGGGTCCGGCCAGGCGCCTGCAGCGTCGGTTCGTCGGCCCGCTGATGGCCCTGCCCGTGCGGCTCAGCCGCAGTCCGGGCAAGCGGATCTAGCTAGTTGGGCACGTCCGCTTCGCCCGCGGTATCGTGCAGATCTTCGACGTAGCGGTAGGAGATCGGTTCCTCGGTCACATGCCCGAGCTTGAATACGCGGCGAATAGTGGCGCCGTCCTCGGTGACCTCGAGAGTGACGGTCTGCTGGTAGCCGCCGTCGACGTATTCCAACTCCCGCTCCGTGCCGGCCGCGATCGGGTTGGCGCCGTAGAAGATTGCTCGGTAGGTGGTCTTCTCGTTCATGATCTCCCAATCTGTGTCGGTCAGGGTGTGTGCCGGTCGGGGTGTGTGGGTCAGGGTGTGCCGCTTCAGGATCGCCGGCCGCGGGTCGGCGGCTCGCTGCAGACAGACTACGACGGAGACGCACTATTGCACAGGGCGGAGCCGGAAGATGCCGAATCCGGCGAATCCGCGTATGGTCGAAGGCACGGTGCCGCTGGGGCTCGGATCGAAGGAGTACACATGGCTGACAAATCGCCCAAAAAAGACGCGACCAAGAAGGTTGCCGGAAAGTCCTTGAAGGAAAAGCGCGCCGACAAGCACGCCAAGTCCAACGAAACGGCTGAGAAGGCCCGCAAGGCCTAGCGCCTCCTCCATCATTACCGAGGGTGCCGCCACGTGTGTACGCGGCGGCACCTTTCCTGTGTCCGCCCCGCACGTCCGCGCGGTGGGCGCCGCCTTCGAAAGGATCCGATCGTGACGCTGCCCTTCGAGGACACCCTGGTCGGGTACCCCTCCGGCGAGACCGAGAACTCCACCACCGTCCTGCACTGCGAACGCCTCCCCGACGGTCGCCTCGCGGTGCTGCTGGAGCGCAGCTGCGTGCACCCGGTCGACGCCGGCTGGCCCGACCAGGGCGCCGACCGTGCCGTGCTCCGCGTCGCCGGAGCCGAACTGCCCGTGCTGGACTGCGTCGTCGGAGCGACGGACGGGGCCACGCTGCACCTCGGCCGGGAGATCCCGGTCGGCAAAGGCACCGAAGGCTGGGCGTTCGTCGTCGTGCACCTCCTGGCCGGCGACGCCGTCATCGCCGAGGGCGACCAGGCCGAGGCCGTCGTCGATCCCGGTCACCGTCGCCGGATATCCTCGGGGCACACCGGATGCCACCTGGCCTCGCTCGCGCTCAACCGCGCTCTCGCCGACCGGTGGAAGAAGGACACCCGGCCGGACGGCCTCGGCCACCCCGATTTCGACGGCGTGGCCATCGACGTGTCCCTGATCGGCGAGAACGGGTCCACCGACACCTACCGGCTCGGCAAGTCCCTGCGCCGCAAGGGCTTCGTCACCGACGGCTTCGTCGACGGTCTCGCCGCGGTGGAGGCCCAGGTCAACGCGAGCCTGGCCGAATGGATGGCCACGGGGGCGAGCGTGCGGATCGACCGCGACGGTGACCGCCTCACCGACCGCCGGTACTGGGGGCTCGAACTTCCCGGGCACACCGTGCGGATTCCGTGTGGCGGCACGCATCCGTCGTCGCTGTCAGAACTGGGTTCGGCACGGGTCGAGCTGTCGACCGCCGACGTCGACGGAACCACCGTGCTGACCATGGCCACGTTCGTCGGCTGACCGGCGTGCCGGCGGGTCGCGCACGTCATGGCTGACGGATCGGAACTGCCACGAGCATGAGACCTGGCACTGTGACACCGGCGAGGCCTCTTGGGCGACGCCCTCGGCAGCACCGTTTTCGAGGCCGCGCCCTCCAGCGAGCACACCGGCCGGGACACCGTGAACGGTGGCTCGGCCGGCTCCGGAGCTCGAGGGTCAGACGGCCTCGAGCACGCTGACGTAGTTGGCGACGCCGACGCCGCCCATGTTCTGCACGACGGCGCGGCGCGGCGCCGGAAGTTGCATGGCGCCGGCCGTGCCGGTGAGCTGCATGGCGGAGACGACGTGCTGGGAGACCCCGGTCGCGCCCACCGGGTGGCCCTTGGCCTTGAGCCCGCCGGAGATGTTGACCGGCATCCTCCCGTCGCGGTAGACCCAGCCCTCCTCGACCGCCCGGCGCCCCTCTCCGGGGGCGGTCAGCCCCATCACCTCGTACATGATCAACTCGGCGATGGTGAAACAGTCGTGCACCTCGGCGAAGTCGAGGTCGTCGAGCCCGACCCCCGCCATCCGCAGGGCACGTTCGAAGGAGACCCGGGTGGCCGCGAACTCCGTCGGGTCACGGCGCGCCGCCGGCAGGAAGTCGTTGGCGTGGCCGAAGCCGGCCAGACGCACCGGGTCGGTGGCGGCGCCGGCGGAGCGGGCCGTGCTGGTCGTGAGCACGAGGGCCGCGGCCCCGTCGGAGACCGGGGAACAGTCGGTGCGGCGAAGGGTTCCGGCCACGATCGGGTTCTTGTCCGAGACGGTCCGGCAAAAGTCCTCACCGAGGTCACGCCGCAACTGGGCGAACGGGTTGTCGACCCCGTTCCGGTGGTTCTTCGCGGCGATCGAGCCGAGCACGTCGCCGATGGCGCCGTACCGGTCCTCGTAGGCGCCGGCCACGACGGCGAAGAGCCCCGCGAAGCCCGACGTGGACTCTTGCCCGGCCAGGTCGTAGTCCGCGCCGAGGAGGGCCGAACCGACCAGTTCCGGCGACGCATCCGTCATTTTCTCCGCGCCGATCACGAGCACGGTGCGGGCGGTTCCGGCGAGGATCGCCTTGACGCCCTGCTGGAACGCGGCCGAGCCGGACGCGCAGGCGTTCTCGACCCGGGTGGCCGGCACATTGGCGAGCGCCGGGTCGGTCTGCAGCGCCAGCGACGATGGGAAACCCAGCGGGACCAGGCCGGAATTGAACTGGCCCAGGTAGATCTCGTCGATCTGGGCGGCGTCGACGCCGGAGTTCTCGATCGCCTCGGCGGCCACTCGCACGATCAGCGACTCGAGGGTGTCCTCGGTGAGCTTGCCGAACCGGCTGTGGCCCCAGCCGGTCAGGAGCACGTCCGTGCCGAATTGTTCCTTGAGACTCATTCGCCCACCACTCCCAGTATCGCGACGCTGAACGCCGACTCGGTCTTGTTGCGGATCTCTTCGACGCTCACGCCGGGCGCCAGCCGGCGGAGCACGAGGCCGGCGTCGGTGACGTCGAACACGGCCAGGTCGGAGATGATCCGGTCGACCACCGCGACGCCGGTCAGCGGCAGGGTGCAGGTCTCGACGATCTTCGGGGAGCCGTCCCTGGCCACATGCTCGGTCAGCACGACGACCCGAGGTGTCCCGGCAACCAGGTCCATCGCGCCGCCCATTCCCTTGACCATCTTCCCGGGAATGGTCCAGTTGGCGAGGTCGCCGGTGCCGGAGACCTGCATGGCCCCGAGGATGGCGACTTTCACGTGCCCGCCGCGGATCATCCCGAACGAGGTTGCGGAGTCGAAGATCGACGCCCCGGGCAGCAGCGTCACGGTCTGCTTGCCCGCATTGATCAGGTCGGCGTCCTCCTCCCCTTCCCACGGGAACGGCCCCATGCCGAGCAGGCCGTTCTCGCTCTGCAGCGTGACGCGGATGCCGGCCGGCAGGTTGTTGGCGACAAGGGTCGGGATGCCGATGCCCAGGTTGACGTAGTCGCCGTCGCTCAGTTCTTCGGCCGCGATCGCGGCCATTTCGTCTCTGGTCCAGGTCATTCTCATGCTCCTTGGTCGAAAATCTCAGGCCGGGTCAGGCGGACACTGCGGCGGGCCGGGACCGCACGGTGCGCTGCTCGATGTTCTTGGTGCGCCGGGTCGCCTGCACCAGCCGCTGCACGTAGACCCCGGGGGTCACGACGTGGTTCGGGTCGATGTCCCCCGGCGCAACGATGTGCTCGGCCTCGGCGACGGTGATGCGGCCGGCCGTCGCCACGATCGGGTTGAAGTTGCGGGCCGTGTAGCGGTAGACGAGGTTGCCCTCTGTGTCGGCGAGATGCGCGTGCACGAGCGCGACGTCCGCGATGATCGCGCGTTCCTGCAGATAGGTGACGCCGTCGAACTCGGCGAGTGGCTTGCCCTCGGCGATCAGGGTGCCGACCCCGGTTTTCGTGTAGAACGCGGGGATGCCGGCGCCGCCGGCCCGCAGGCGCTCAGCGAGCGTTCCCTGGGGGCTGAACTCCACCTCGAGCCGCCCGGCGAGCAGCTGCTCGGCAAAGAGCTTGTTCTCGCCCACGTAGGAGGCGATCACCTTCCGCACCTGTCCCGCGTCGAGCAGGCGGCCCAGTCCCAGTCCGTCGACGCCCATGTTGTTGGAGACGATGGTCAGTCCGGTCACCCCGGATGCCCGCACCGCGTCGATCAGGTCGGCCGGGATCCCGCTGAGCCCGAATCCGCCGACGGCCAGCACCATCCCGTCGCGCAACACATCACTGAGCGCGTCGGCGGCGCTGCCTGAAACCTTGGACATGGAATTCTCCTCATCGAGCAATTCTGCGTATCCACTTTGTGGACATGACGTCTGTCGGCAATGCTAGGCGGCGAATTGGACCGCTGTCAATCGCCTCAGATTCGCGAGAATTGCGATCATCCACTCCGTGAACAGTAGGCTCATTGATATCCACATTATGGACGTATGGGAGAAATTATGAGCGTCAACCAGGGCAGCCCCGTGCAGGGCGCGCAGGTCGTCGGGCGCATCGCCCTGCTGCTCCGACTGGTGGGGCGCAACCCGGCCGGCACCCCCCTGGCCGAGATCGTGCGCGATTCGGGCCTGACCAGACCCACCGTGCACCGCCTGCTCAGCTCGCTGGCGGCCGAAGGCATCCTGGACCACGACCCGATCAGCCACACCTGGCATTACGGGCCGGAGATCTTCGTGATGGGAGCTGTCGCGGCCCAGCGCTATCCGATCGAGGAGCTGGCCCGGCCCAGCCTGCAGCGCCTGGCCGAGGAGACCGGGGAGAGCGCGTTCCTGTCCATCCGGCGCGGCACTGAGACCGTCTGCCTCCTGCGGGAGGAGGGCAGCTTCCCGATCCGCTCCTTCGTGCTGCACGAGGGCGTGCGCTTCCCGCTCGGTGTCGCTTCGGCCGGGATCGCCATCCTGGCGTTCCTCCCCGAGGCGGAGGCCGAGCAGCTGCTCGTGCAGGATGAGGCCTTCGTCGCCCGGTGGGGAGAGCAGCATTCGCCCGACGCCATCCGCGCCAACCTCAGCCGCACCAGGGTGACCGGGTATTCGGTGAACCCCGGGCTCATCTTCGAGGGCAGCTGGGGCATGGGCGCCGCGATCTTCGACCGCGCCAACCGGCCGACCTGGGCGCTCTCCCTCACCGGGATCGAGCCGAGATTCCGGCCCGAGCGGCAGCAGGTGCTCGGGCAGCTTTTGCTCGAGGAGGCCAACCGGATCACCCGGCTCCTGCAGAAACCGGGCCTCCCCGGCGATCCCGGCTGAGACGAACGCACCGCGCCCGCGGTCGAGTCGTCAGAGATATCGTTCCGGGGCGACGGTCCCCAAGGTCACGAGCGCACGGGCAAGCATCTCCTCGATCCGCTCGGGGAGGTCTTCACGCGCGGAAAGGCGATTGGAGATCTCCTGGACGCCGTAGAAGTAGCCGACGAGGTGCCAGGCCTCCCGGTCGGCATCGAGCCCCTGGCGAACATCGCCGGCAGCCTCGGCCTCCCGCAGCAGCGCCCCGATGCGCGCGATCCACCCCACGTAGGGCGTCGGCAGCGTGACGGGAATCAGGTGGTACTCCCGCATCAGCCGAACCGCGGCCCGAACCTGCACGTCGTCGCGGAACGCTCCTGCGACGCTGCGGATCGACGCGACCACGGCTTCGAGCCCGTGAACGGTGTCGACTCCGAGCACATTGGCGAATGGCGCCTGGGAGAACGCGGAGCGCACAATCACCAGGGCAATGTCCGATTTCGCCTTGAAATGGTACTGAACCAGGCCCTTCCCGGTGGCCGACTTCTCGGCGATGAGGGCAATCGACGTGCCGGCGTACCCGCGGTCGGCGAGCTCGATCGCGGCGGCGGCGAGTATGCGCTCGCGAGTCTCCACGGAGCGAGCATCACTGCGAACCACCAGAACCTCCCCACATGTTGTACGATCGTACTAGTTCCGTGGTGAGATTCGATACTCGAATGACCGTGGGGGATTCAGGGGCCCGGGACGAAGCCGCCCCGGCCAGGCTCAAGGCCTGGCTGGGGCAGCGCTCCCCCTCGCCGAGCGCGGCGGTCGGCCACGGCGGAGAATCTCTCGACGCGCCGGCTGGGCGGGCGCGCATTCCGGCGTGTCGCACAAATCTCCGGTTCAACCTCGGGCTGCGGGCGAGGGAACGGCGACCACGGATGCCGCCGGGCCCGCATTCGCGGCACGAAGAAAGCCCCCGGTCTCCCGGGGGCTTTCTCATCGTGCTCGGTGGAGCTAAGGAGATTCGAACTCCTGACCTTCTCATTGCGAACGAGACGCGCTACCAACTGCGCCATAGCCCCTTACCGCTTATGCAGAATATCACGCGTGGGGACCGCGTTGGAGCAGACCTGCCGTCGCGTCGCGAATCGGAGCAGTCCCTGGGCCGAAAAGTCCGGCAGCGCGGAGCGTCAGCCGACGGCGCGGCGGCGGCGCAGCACGGCGTCGAGGTCGGTCATTCCCGGTGCGGTCTCGCCGACCACGCCCATCGACGCGAATCGGTTCGATGCGGCAGTGACGGCGGACGAGGCGGCGGGAGCGGTTGTGGGCGCGGCCACCCCGCGCTTGAGCGGCGTGACGGCTACCGCGAGCTGGGCGGCGCGTCTGGCCACCTCGGCCTCCGCGGCCGCCTTCCGGAGTCCGGCCGCGGCATCCGCCGACGCCATGGCCGTCTGGGCGATCGTGCCAGGGGCGAGGTGGAGGGGAAGCGGGAGCGGCTGGGGCGTCCAGGTCGGCGTGGCCACCGGGACCTCGTCGAACTGCACCGGTTCGAACCGCTGGCCGGCCCTGGCCGGCACTTCCTCGTATTCGCCACCGGAGCCGCTGACGCGGAGCCGGGACGCGCGCCGGGTTGTGCGAGCCAGTCGCGACAGGGCCCCGAAGGCGAGGGCAGCCGCAGCCGCGCCGACGGCAGCCAGCGTCCAGGGGCCGCCTGCCACGGCGGACGGCACGCCACTGACCAGGAGCACGACACCGACGAGCAGGACAAGGGTGGAGAGCGCCCGACCGCGACGAAGCCGCCGGGAGCGCAGGAGGTGAGCTGAAATGGGAGGTCCTCGCCTTTCCGAACGATTGACTGCGGCCCGCGCCGCCGTGTCGCGACGCTCGGCGGCCGCGGCATCCGCCACCGCACGTCGCTCGGCCGTCGCGGCGCCTGCCACGGCGCGCGCCTCTGCCCTGGCGTCGTCTTCGGCCTGGGCCAGCAGCTTGCGCTGGGAGACCACGGTGCGAGCGTTCGCTTCGAGGCGGACCTGTTGGGGCACTTCCGAGGTCTCCGCGAGGATGCGCAGCGTCTGCTGCAGCCGAACGGCGTTCCGCTCGGTGGTCACATATTGATGCCGGCGCGCCCAGGTCGGCATGAGATAGGCCACCCAGAGGGCAGCGGCGACCGCCACCATCACTCCCCCACCCAGGACCTCGCTACTCATGCTGTCTACGCTAGGAGCGCAGCGCCCCTCCGGAGCTGATTACCGAGGGTGTGTCACCGAGATCGGCCGAATTCATCGGTCGCTGATCGGCAGCGGATGCGCCGCCGCGGCCCGGTCCAGCACGCTCACCATTGCGGCCTCCGGGGAGACCGCGCCCTCACGCCAGCGGCGCAGCACGCCCTGCCGAACCTCTTCGGCCACGAGGGCGAAGCAATAGTGGTCGCGCCAGTCGCCGTTGATGTGGATGTACCGGCGGCGCAGGCCCTCGTAGCGGAAACCGAGCTTCTCGACCACCCGCAGCGACGGGGCGTTCTCCGGGCGAATACAGATCTCCATCCGGTGCAGGCCGAGCTGCCCGAAACAGTAGTCCGTGGCCAGGGCGACGGCGATCGGCGTGATCGCCTTGCCGGCAAACCGTTCTCCGACCCAATAACCGATGGTCGCCGACGACAGCGAACCCCAGGTGATCGAAGACACGTTCAGCTGGCCGGCGAGCTCGCCCTCGTACTCGATCAGGAACGGCAGGCCGTGCCCGCTGCGCGAGTGCGAGAGCAGGCTTCGGATGCTGGACCTCGTGTCGAAGGACATCGGCGCGTACGGGCTGGTCGCCTCCCACTTTCGCAGCCAGCCGCGGTTCTCCATCAACGCCTGCTCGAGCGTCTTGTCGTCGCGCAGCCGCACGGGGCGCAACGTCACTTCACCCTCGTGAAGCGTCGGAATCGCGATCGCCACTGCCTGTCCGTCTCCTCATGCCCGATGGTGTGTCACAAATGTAGCCGACCCGCCGCGGCCGCCGCGCCTCCGTTCTCGCGGCTCAGTCGAGGGTGGCGACGAAGTCGTGCAACCAGGGGCGGAGGTCGGGACCGAGGTCGTCGCGGTCCACGGCGAGCTGCACGATGGCCTTGATGTAGTCGAGGCGGTCGCCGGTGTCGTACCGGCGGCCCCGGAAGATGACGCCGTAGACGCCGCCCGTGGTCTCGGGGGTGGCGGCCATCTCCTGCAGGGCGTCGGTGAGCTGGATCTCGTTGCCCTTGCCCGGCTGGGTGTGCTCGAGCACGTCGAACACCTCGGGGCGGAGCACGTACCGGCCGATGATGGCCAGGTTCGACGGGGCATCCGCCGCGCTGGGCTTCTCGACCAGGCCGGTCACTCGCACCACGTCGGGGTCGTCGGTCGGCTCGACCGCGGCCGCACCGTAGAGGTGGATCTGCGACGGGTCCACCTCCATCAGCGCGACGATGCTCGCATTGCGGTTGCCCTGTTCGGTGAGCATCTTCGCCAGCAGCGGGTCGCGGGCGTCGATGATGTCGTCACCGAGCAGCACCGCGAACGGCTGGTCGCCGACGTGCATCTTCGCCCGGAGCACCGCATGGCCCAGGCCCAGCGGGTCACCCTGGCGCACGTAGTGGATGTCGGCGAGCTTGGTGGCGTGGTTGACCTTCTCAAGGCGGCTCTGGTCGCCCTTCTTCTCCAGGATCGCCTCGAGTTCGGTCATCCGGTCGAAGTGGTTTTCGAGGGCGTTCTTGTTGCGCCCGGTGATCATCAGCACATCGTGGAGGCCGGCGGCCACCGATTCCTCGACGACGTACTGGATCGCCGGCTTGTCGACCACGGGGAGCATCTCCTTGGGCATCGCCTTGGTGGCAGGCAGGAACCGGGTGCCCAGGCCCGCGGCGGGAATGACAGCTTTAGTGATTCGAGTACCCATGCCCCTAACGCTATCGGCATCTAGGATGACTTGTATGGACTCCGACATCGCTCACCGAAAGCGGGCGCTCCGCGCCGAGTTGCGGGAGCGCCGCCAGAACATGACGTCTGCGGAACGGGATGCCGCCACCGCCGGGTTCACCGAGAACCTCCAGAACACCGTCCTGGACCTCTCCGCCCGGTCCATTTCCTGCTACTTGTCCGCCCGCAACGAGCCGAACACCCGCCCGTTCGTGAACTGGGCCGAGGCCCAGGGCATCAAGGTGCTGTTCCCCGTCTCCCGTGACGACGGTCTGCTCGACTGGACCGTCGGGGAGGACCAAACCGAGGTCGAGGGTCTCGCCGGCGTTCCGGAGCCGGCCGGCGAGTTGCTGGGTCCGATCGCAATCAACGACGTCGACCTGATCATCGTGCCGGCGGCGGCTGTCGACCGCAGCGGCCTGCGGATGGGCTGGGGCCGCGGCTACTACGACAAGACCCTCGGGTCGATGGAGAAGTGCCCCCCGGTCTACGCCGTCGTCTTCGACGGCGAGTACCTCGACGAGGTGCCCCGCGAAGTACACGACCAGCCCGTCGACGGCCTGGTCACCCCCACCCGAATCATCGCTTTCTAACCCCCGAACCATTCTCACAATCGGAGACCCACGTTCCGCATGCGGCACGGGTCCCACAGCCGGAGTTCCAGTGCCTACCTATTCCTACCGTTGCACCGAGTGCGACACCGCCTTCGATATCCAGCAGGCCTTCACCGATGACACGTTGACCGAGTGCCCCAACTGCGGCGGTAAGCTCCGCAAGGTGTTCTCATCGATCGGCGTGAGCTTCACGGGGTCCGGCTTCTACCAGAACGACGCCCGGTCCGACGCGAAGTCGGCTCAGCAGGCCAAGTCGAAACCGTCCTCCACCCCAACCGAGAAAAGCCACACCGCGCCCGCGAAAGCGGAGACGAAGTCCCCGGCCGCTGCCTCACCCACCACCATCAAGAGCGCGCCGACTCCGGCCGCCAACTGAGGAGCTTCGACCATGATCAACGGTTTCAAAGAATTCGTCATGCGCGGCAACGTCATCGACCTGGCAGTCGCCGTCGTCATCGGCGCGGCGTTCACCGCGGTCGTGACCGCCATCGTGGAGGGACTCTTCACCCCGCTGATCGGCGCCATCTTCAACGCGGACAGTCTGAAGACCGCGCTCCTGGTCGGCCTGCCGGGTGGCGGAAACCTGGCCTTCGGCCTCGTGCTCTCGGCCATCATCAACTTCCTGTTGATCGCCGCCGTGGTGTACTTCGTCTTCGTGCTGCCGATCAACCGCATGAAGGAAGCCCAGGAGCGCCGTCGCGCCGCCCTGGCCCCCGCCGGCGCCGCGACGGCGGCTCCGCTCACCGAGCTCGACCTGCTCGCGGAGATCCGCGATCTGCTCGCCACCGAAGCACCCAAGGCGCCGTAGCCGAACGGCGTCGGCGCGGCAGAACCGCGTCGACGCCGATCCTGTCGCCGCGCCCGGTTCCGCACCCCGCTACCGCCCCGGCCGTCGCGTCCTGCCGACGCGGGCGCGGATGCTCCGGGGCTCTACCAGTGCGGCGGACGGTCCTGACGGAGCCGGGCATCGTTCTCGCTGCGGGCCGCCCTGGCGTCCACGCTCGCCGGTGCGACACCGCCCTCTTCGCGGAGCACCGGCGGATGCGGGTCGGGGTCGGTGTCCGGCGCGGGCATCAGCTTCGCGCGGCGTGACCGCCCCGGCTCTTTGACGACCGCCTGCCTCGGCTTGCCTGAGTCCGAACCGGCCGGGGCATCCCCGCTCATTCGGTCGGGGATCGCTTGACCCCGGCCAGGGCGGCCACCCGAGCGGCGACCGCATCGGGGTTGCTGAACAGTTCGAAGCTGTGCACGCGCAGGTAGTGCCAGCCCAGGCGCCGCAGCACCTCGGGCCGGAGCCTCAGCGACTCGCGGAGGCTCGACCGGCCGACCACGGCATCCGTCTCGACGACGACGGCGCGGCCGGCGTGGGAGCCGGCCAGGGCCAGCTTGCCGCGATGGCCGAGCGAGACGGTCAGGCCGAGGCGTTCGAGCCGGCGGGCGAGGTCGACGAGCATGGCCTCGCTCGCGTCGGGCACCTGCGCCTCGTTGCGGCGCGCCTCCGTTTCGCTGAGCACCTGGGAGAGGGCGAGGATGCCGTGGCGTTGGCGGTCCTCGTCGATGTCGGCCGGACGGAAGCAGGAGACGATGTCCATCGCCCGCCTCGCCCTGGTCATCCCGATCGCGAGCAGCCGCTCGCCGCCCGGTTCACCGAGCGAACCGAAGTTGGTGAGCAGGCGCCCGTGCGGGGTGCGGCCGTAGCCGATGGAGAAGATGACCCGGTCGCGGCTCTGCGCCACGGCCTGTTCGAGGGTGAGCACGGTGAACGGCTCGGCCCGGTCCTTCAGGATGAAGTCGGACAGGTCGGTGCGCTTGGAGAATGCGGAGAGCACCGCCTGGTGCACCCGCACCGAGTGGCGGGCGCTGGCCGTGATCACCATGAGCGATTCCCGCGGGCGCTTGACGGCGTGCTCCATGACGAGTTCGACGACCTTGGCCACCTCGGCGTCGACGCTCTCGACGGCCCCACTGTCGGCGTCCGGCATGCCGTGCCCGCCCGCGACGTAGTTGAGGGTGAGGCTGCCGTGGCCGAGGAAACTGCCGGCCCAGGGCAGGGAGTCGATCCGGCCGCCGTAGAAGCGGTGGTTGACGAGCTCGGCGAGGTCCTCGCCGCCGGCCCGGTAACTGCGGGTGAGCGTGAGGGTGGGGAGCAGTTCGCCGAGGCGGGCGAGGGCGGAGTCGGCGTGGAGGGCGTCGACGTTGGTGTCCTGGCCGGACCTGTCGTCGCCTGACTCGCTGATCCCGGTCTCGAACGCGGACGGGGTCTGGGTCACCGGGTCACCGAAGGCCACGATCTGCTTGCCGCGGCGGATGGCGCCGACGTTCTCGGCGAAGGCGGTCGCCCCCGCGTCCACGAGCAGCACGGTGTCGAAGCCCATCACATCGTCAAGGCCGGCCACCTCGTACGGCGAGGCGAGCCAGACCGGCGCGAGGACGCGGCCCAGATGCGGCGCCGCCTTGTGCAGCCGGTTGGGCGTCGCCCGGTCGGCGCGGAGCAGACGGCGGAGGTTGTCGGCTTCCTCGGGCCAGTCGACGACGCCGATCTTCCAGGTCTCGGCGAGCAGCCAGGCCAGCAACTGGCCGGTGCTGGAGGCGTGCGCCTCGTCGACGAGCTTGAAGTCGGCCTCGAGACGGTCGAGCACCTGGGTGTTCGCGTTCAGGAGGGCCTTGTCGCCGCTGAGCATGGTCTCGAGCACGGACTGCCACCAGGCGAGCTCGAGTTCGCCGGCGACGTCCTTCTCGGAGACGTGGCGCTGGGCCAGGTCGGTCATCAGGGGGTCGAGGTTGTGTTCGCGCAGGGTCGCGAGCAGCGCGGTGCGTTCGTGCAGGTTGGCGAGCACCTCGCTCTCGGCGGCGAGCCCGGAGATCGTGTAGATGAGTTCCTTGATCGGCCGGGCGGACAGCTGGCGGGTGGTGCCGGCGGTGCCGAGCGGGATGTCGAGGCTCGCCAGATCCTCGGACACGCGCTGGAAGGCGACGTGGACATCCGAGATCCCGACCGGCACCTCGGGTGTGACCCCGGCGACGACGTAGCGCTGCCACAGGGTGCGCTGCTGCTGGATGCGCCGCAGGCTCTCGTTCATATCGCTGACGTGCACGCCGGGGCGCAGGTACTCCTCGGCGAGCCGGCGCAGCCGGCGGCGGCTCGCCGAGGGCATCTCCGCGGACTCCCGACGTGACCCGGTCGCGGCGATCAGCTCGGTCAGCGGCCGGTCGAAAACGGCAGGCTGGAACTTGTCGAGGGTCTCCCGGATGTCCAGGAGCAGCCGCAGGTAGATCCCGAGTTCGGCGATCGTCTCGAACGGACGCAGCCGGGTCTGGCCGACGAGTCCGGCCGCGCGCTCGAGCAGGCGCGGCAGCTCGACCTGATTGACCCGTTTGGCCAGCTGATGCGCCGCGGACGCGTCCGCGGTCGAGGTGAACGAGGCGCCGTACCAGGGCGAATCGCCGGGCCCGTACCGGAACTCTCCGAGTGCGGCGGCCTTGATCAACGTCGCGGCGGCGGCCGCGCGACCCTGGGCCAGGCGTTCGAGGGCGCACCGGTCAAGCCGGGCGGTCGTCGAGGGGGGCGAGGGAAGCTGGGCGAGACGCGCGAGCTCGCCGAGGGTGTCGAGCACCGAGACGCCGAGGGCGCTGTCCCGGCGGGTGAGGGCCGAGCGGTAGTCGAGCAGCACCTTGCGCAGGCGCACCAGGGCGTCGTCCACGTCGCCGACCATCGGCTGGGTGGCCTTCTCGTTGCGGGTGATCGACTGGATCAGGTCACGGCGCAGGGTGCGCGGGGTGACGGCGACGCCGGGCAGCCCCACCTGCACCAGGCGGTGGGCGATGCCGTCGAGGCTGGACCGCCTGGCGCTGACCACGAGCACGCGCTTGTGCTGGGAGATGAGCGAGCCGATCGCGTTGACGATGGTCTGCGTGCCGCCGGTGCCCGGCAGGGTCTTCACGACCAGGGAGTTGCCGGCCGCGATCTGGGCGACGACGTTCTCCTGCTCGGAGTCCGCGTCGAGGAGGAGCGTGTCGGTGGCCGGCGGGCGGGCATCCTGGCCGATCGGCACAACCGGGTTGTAGGCGGTCTCGATGGCGCGCCGCGCGTTCTGGTTGCCGGCGACGGCGTCGAGCAGCGGATGCTCCAGCCGGGCCGCGTCGGCGGCCAGCGCGCGCCCGACGTCGGCGAACGACGAGGCAACGAGGCGCGGGACCACGTTGAACCAGGGCAGGTGGGAGGTGAGTCCGCGCAGTCGGTCGATCACGGGTTGCGGTTTGAAGGCGCCGTTGGTGACCGCGAGCGCGACGAACGCGTCAGCATCGAGGGTGATCTGGAACTGGTCGGCCAGGGCGCGGGCCAGCTCGGGGTTGAGGAACGGCGCCCCCTTGAGCTTGAGCTCGAAGTCGCGGCCGTAGCGGCGGATTGCGAGCGGACGCAGCAGGACGGGGGCGGTGTAGTCGACATCGCCGTGGCGCCATTCGGCCAGGCCGATCGCGAGGTGGACCGACTCGATGCCGCGCATCGAGCGCAGCTCGATCCCCTTCTGGGTGATCTCCCCGGCCGCGAGTCGCGCGTTGCGCAGCGCGAGTTCGTCGCGGATCAGGTTGGAGAGCAGGGTGGTCTTGCCGGTGATGAACTGCGGGAGACCACCCGGGTGGGTGGCGCTGAGCTCGATCCGGGTGCGGGGCCCGTCGCTGAAGTGCAGCAGCGGCGAACGGCCGCCGACGTCGGCGAGTTCGTCACGCCAGCGCTGCCAGGCCGGGTCCGCCACGTTGCCCACCGAGAGGGCCGGGTCGCCGAGGCTGACCGCATGCGCCGAGGCAAGATTGTGCGGGTCGGCGGGGGAAGCATCCTGAATTTCCGACAGGATGCCGTCATCATCTACTTTTCTATCGGGTCGCCACACATCGACACCCTAAGTCAGACTCGCCCGTTTCCCGGTGAGGCGGCCCGGGTTTCGCCGGATTCCGCGCAAAAATCGGCCCGGGAATGCCCCTGGCGGCGGGTGGGCGGCAGCCGGCTCATCCGCTTGCGAGAATGGGGCAATGAAAATCCCCCTGGTCGAACTCCACCTGCACATCGAGGGCACCCTCGAACCCGAGCTTATTTTCGACCTGGCCGCACGCAACGGCGTCACCCTGCCCTGGGCGTCCCTGCCCGAACTGCGAGCGCAGTACGAGTTCGACGATCTGCAGTCCTTCCTGAACCTGTACTACCGCAACCTCGACGTGCTGCGTGAGCGGGTCGACTTCGGTGACCTGACCCGCGCCTACCTCGAGCGGGCGCGCACGGCCGGGGTGCGCCATGCGGAGATCTTCTTCGACCCGCAGGCCCACACCAGCCGGGGCATCCCGCTGCTCACCGCCCTCGGCGGGGTGCGCGAGGCCCTCGACACATCGGAGGCGGACTGGGGCATCAGCACGAAGCTGATCGTGACCTTCCTGCGGGACCGGCCGGCCGCCGAAGCGCTGGCCATGCTCGGGGAGATCCTGGCCGGCGACTTCCGGATCGACGGGATCGGACTCGACTCCGCCGAGGTCGGCTACCCGCCCGAGCTTTTCACCGAGGTGTTCGAACTCGCCCGGGCGAACGGGCTGCACCTCGTGGCGCACGCCGGCGAGGAGGGCCCGCCCGCGTACGTCTGGCAGGCCCTCGACCTGCTCGGCGTGGAACGGGTCGACCACGGCATCCGCAGCCTGGAGGACGAGACGCTCCTGGAACGGCTGGTGCGGGAGCGGATTCCGCTGACCGTCTGCCCGTTCTCCAACGTGCGCCTGCGGGTGATCGACACCCTCGCCGACCACCCGATCGTGCGGATGCTCGACCGCGGGCTGCTCGCCTGCATCAACTCAGACGACCCTGCCTACTTCGGCGGCTACATCGACGACAACTTGGCCGCGCTCGACCGCGAGTTCGGACTCGGCCCCGACCGGCTGGCCCTGCTCGCCCGGAACGGGATCGAGGCGTCGTTCCTGGACGCCGCCGGGAAGGCGGCGCTGGGCGCCGAGGTCGACGCCTGGCGAGCAGCGCAGGCCTAGACCTGGACCTAGGCCTAGAGCCAGCCGTTCTTCTTGAAAACCCCGTAGAGGCCGAACCCCATCGCCACCATCAGCCCGAGCGCGAACGGGTAACCGAAGACCCATTTCAGCTCGGGCATATGGGTGAAGTTCATGCCGTAGATCGTGCCGACGAGGGTGGGCGCAAAGAGGATGGCCGCCCAGCTGGAGATCTTCTTGACCTCCTCGCTCTGGGCCAGGCTGGTCTCGGACAGTCGCCGGGTCTCGTCGTTCTGACGCTGGGTGACGAGGGTGCTGTGCACGATCAGGGCGTTGTCGAGGAGCTGCCGGAACGCGTCGCCGCGCTCGGCGACGCGCAGGGTGTGGTCGAGCACGTCCCGGAGATGATGGTGCAGTTCGACGTCGACGCTGTACTTGTCGAAGCCGCGCTGGAGTGCCTCGAGCATGCCAACCAGCGGCTGGGTGGCCCGCTGGAACTCGATCACCTCGCGGGAGAGCGCGTAGATGCGCCGGGAGACCTCCTGGTCCCCGTCGAAGAGCTGGTCCTCGATCTCGTCGATGTCGTTTTCGAGGCCCGCGACGACGGGACCGTACTCGTCGACGATCTGGTCGAGGATGGCGTAGAGCACCGCCTCAGGGCCGAACGCCAGCAGTTCGGGGGTCGACTCCATCCGTTCGCGCACCCTGGCCAGGTTCGGGGATTCGGCGTGACGGATCGTGACGACGAAGTCCGGTCCGACGAACACGTGCAGTTCGCCGAATTCGACCCGTTCCTCGTCGTCGATGTAGCGGGCCGGGCGCAGCACCACGAACAGGATGTCGTCGAAGCGCTCGAGCTTGGCGCGCTGGTGCCCCTTGAGGGCGTCTTCGACGGCCAGGTGGTGCAGGCTGAACTCTGCGGCGACGGAGCGTACTTCCCGCTCCGAGGGCCGGTACATGCCGATCCAGGCGAAGCCGTTGTTCGCCTTCATGACCTCGTAGGTCTCGTCCAGCGTCTTCGGGGTCGCGGCCCGGCGGCCGTTCACGTAGATCGCGTTGTCGATCAGTGCCATCGGTTCTCCTCGTGTGCAGGTTCCAGTGTCGCACCGGGGCGAACGGGGAAGTGCAGGACACGGCCCGTCCGGGCGCTAGCGTGGGGGCGTGACTGACGAGCGAACGCCCGATGTCTTCGTCCTCTTGGGGCCGCGCGGCGAGACGGATGCCGCCGACCGCGCCTTCCTGCTGGCCGCCGCCGGCTGGGTCCTCGGTTCCGCCCCCGGCGCGCTGTCGCTCGACCGGCGCTGCCCGGTCTGCGGCGGCGCCGACCACGGTCGGCCGGCCGTTCGCGGCGCCGATGGCGCGGTCGGCCCCGAGACGGGCGCCGGACGCCGGCTCGACGTCAGCCTCAGCCGGGCGGGAGCCACCGTCGCGGTCGCTCTCTCGTTCGCCGGCCCCGTGGGGATCGACATCGAGAGCGTCGCCGCGGTCGGCCGTGCCGGTTTCGACGACGTGGCCTTCAGCCCGGTCGAGCTCGCCGCGCTGTCCGAGCTGCCGGCCGGTCACGCCGACCGGACCCGCGCGGAGACCTGGACCGCCAAGGAGGCCGCCCTCAAGGCAGTCGGGGTCGGCCTGAGAGTCGACCCCCGAACGCTGACCGTGCGCCTCCCTCGGCCGGGCGAGGAGGCACACCCTCATCTCAGCGCCGAGCCCGGCGACGGGCTCCCCCGCGTCCTCCCCCGTCTCGCCGCCTTCGACGCCGGGCCCGGCCTGGCGGGCACAGTCGCCGTGTTCACCGCGGCGCAGCCGGCCGTGCGGGTGCTCCCCAGCCGTGCGGGTGCTCCCGGCGGGGCGCATCCGTGGCCTGCCACTGCCCCGGGCTGGGGACACTGACCTGCCGCACTGACCGGCGGCCCTGACCCGGTCAGAGCTTGGGCAGTGCTGTGCGGAACAGCCAGCGGTCGACGATGTGGTGGACCTCACCGCTGCCCGTGTGCACGGTGAAGAACTCGACGAAGTCGCCGGTCGACACCGTGCCGTGCCGCCGTTCCCTGGTGTACGCCCGCACCGCCCCGAAGAAGGCGTCGTTGCCGAGCGAACGCCGCAAGGCGTGCAGTGCCAGGGCGCCGCGCTTGTAGACCCGGTCGTCGAACATGTCGTGCGGGCCCGGGTCGCCGGCGATGATGTCTCGCGGCAACGTGTCGACCTTGGCCCGGTGCCAGGCGGCGCTCTCGTCGGCCGTGCGGCCGCCGCTGGCCTCCGCCCACAGCCATTCGGCGTAGCAGGCGAACCCCTCGTGCAGCCAGATGTCCTTCCACAGCCCGACGGTGAGGCTGTTGCCGAACCACTGGTGGGCGAGTTCGTGCGCGATCAGCCGGTCGCTGCCGTGCAGCCCGTCCACGTGGTTGCGGCCGAAGACGGCCAGCCCGTGGGCTTCGAGCGGGATCTCGAGTTCGTCGTCGGTGACGACGACCGAGTACGCGTCGAACGGGTACGGCCCGAACAGACCGCTGAACAGGGAGATCATCTCGCCCAGCCGGCCGAAGTCGATGCCGGTCTCGTGGGCGAGGTTGGCCGGGAAGAAGATCCGTTGAGCGACCGGGGCCGCGGCCACGTCGGTGCGGCGGTACCGGCCGATCAGCACGGTGGCCAGGTAGGTGGCCATCGGCTCGGCCACCACGAAGGTCCACGAGGTGCGCCCCGAGCGGGACGACCGGGAGACCAGCTTCCCGTTGGCGACGACCGTGTACGGGTCCTCGCAGGTCACCCGGATCCGGAAGGAGGCCTTGTTGCCCGGGTGGTCGTTGCAGGGGAACCAGGAGGCCGCGCCGGTGGGCTGGCCGGCCACGAGCACGCCGTCGTCCAGCTCCTCCCAGCCGACCTCACCCCAGATGGTGCGCAGCGGATGCGGCGCCCCCCGGTACCGCACGGTCACCTCGAACCGCTGGCCGGCCTCGATCGTGGTCGCCGCGGTGATCGTGAGCTTCCGCGCCGACTGGGAGACCTTCCGCGGCCTGACCCCGTCGACGGTGACCCGGTCGACGCTGAGCCCGTCGAAATCGAGGCTGAACCGGTCGAGCCGCATCGACGCCACGGCGGTGACGGTCGCGGTCGCCCGAAGCTGGTTGGTGGCCACCCGGTAGTCGAGGTCGACGTCGTAGTGCACGGCACGGTAGCCGCCGTTCCCGTTCGCGGGGAGGTAGGCGTCGCCGGCGGACGCCGAACCGATGGTGGTCTGGAGCGGGGTTTGAGGCATGGTGGGGATCAAGTCTGCCACGGCGGCTGGTGCCACGGCGAAATGGGGTTCCCGGCCCAGAGCGACCCGGCCGGCACGCGTTCGCCGCGCATCACCAGCGAGGCAGGCCCGACGGTGGCGCCCTCATCCACGGCCGCGGCCGGGAGGATGACGCTGTGCGGGCCGAGGGTCGACCCTTCGCCGAGATACACCCGGTCGAGTTGCATGATCCGGTCGTGGAACAGGTGCGTCTGCACCACGCAGCCCCGGTTGACGCTCACCCCGTCGTCGATGGTGACGAGGTCGGCCTCGGGCAGCCAGTAGGTTTCGCACCACACCCCGTGACCGATCCGGGCGCCGAGGCTGCGCAGCCAGACCGAGAGCACCGGGGTGCCGGCGGCCTTGGCGGCGAACCAGGGCCGGGCCACCATCTCGACGAAGCAGTCCGAGACCTCGTTGCGCCAGATGAAGGACGACCAGAGCGGATGCTCGGTCGCGTCGATCCGGCCGACCAGGCTCCACTTGGCCGCCGTCGTGACCCCGGCGGCGACGGCGCCGGCGCCGAGCATGACGATCCCCGACAGCGCTACCGTCCAACCGAGGCCGAGGCCGAGCCACAGCCCGTCGAGGGCGGCCAGCACACCGAGCCCGATCAGGGCCGTGACGATGACGGGCACGATCCGCAACACCTCCCAGAGGGCACGGGCGGTGCGCAGGCGGACCGGCGGCAGGAACGTGCGGGCCTCGTCGACATCCGTCACCGTCCGCCGCAGCCGCTCGGGCGGGTTGCCCAGCCAGGACGAGCCGCGCTTGGCCTTGCGGGGCGTGGAGGAGAGCACGGCGACGAGCCCGTTGCGCGGAACCGTGCGGCCCGGGCCGGCGATGCCGCTGTTGCCGAGGAACGCGCGCCGCCCGACCTTGGCCCGGCCGATGCGCAGCCAGCCGCCGCCGAGCTCGTAACAGGCCACCATGGTGTCGTCGGCGAGGAAGGCGGCCGGGGCGATGGTGGTCAGCGACGGGATCAGCAGCACGGTCGAGGCCTCGACCCCGGCGCCGACCCTGGCGCCGAGCAGGCGCAGCCAGACCGGGGTGAGCAGGCTCGCGTAGATGGGGAACAGCAGGGTGCGTGCGCCGTCGAGGATGCGTTCGGTCATCCAGACCTGCCAGCCGATCCGGCTGCGCACCGGGTAGTACCCTTCCCGGAGGCCGACTCCGACCAGCCGGACCGCGGCGACGACCAGCGTCGCGTAGACCAGGCCGGCGACGACGACGGCGAGCGGGGTGGCCCAGGCGGCCCGCCAGAGCGCGTCGGCCAGGGTCGCCGCGTCGCCGATGGCGGCGCCCACCACGATCACGCCGAGCCCGGCGGCCACGGCCGGGATGGCGGTCATGCCGACCGCCCCTGCCGCGAACGCGATCAGCCAGCGGCGGGCCCGCGGCGGGCGCTCGGCGGGCCACGACCCGTGGGCCGCACCGACCCGGACGGCGGGTGATCCGGCCCACCGTTCGCCGTCGGGCACCTCGCCCGAGACGGCGGCACCCGGTTCGATGACGGCGCCGGCGCCGATCCGGGCACCGCCGAGCAGGGTGCTGCGCGCCCCGATGGTCGCCTCGGCGCCGATCTCCACCCGTCCCAGCCGGAGCACGTCCCCGTCGAGCCAGTAGCCGGCCAGGTCGGTCTCCGGTTCGATGGCTGCGCGCGGGCCGATGGTCAGCATCCCCGTCACCGGCGGGAGCGCATGGAGGTCGACGTCCTCGCCGACCTCCGCGCCGAGGGCCCGGGCGTAGTAGCTGATCCACGGCGCCCCGGCCAGGCTGGCCGCGTCGACGAGCAAGGCGACCTGTTCGGCCAGCCAGAGGCGCAGGTGAACGGATCCGCCCCGCGGGTGGTCCCCCGGAGTGACCCCGCGCAGCAGCAGTCTCGCGGCGACGACGGAGATGGCCATCTTCCCGGGCGGGGTGACGAAGAGCAGGAAGCCGAGGGCGACCCACCACCAGGAGATCGTCGGCGCGAACGTCGCCCCGCCCCAGGCCGCGAGCAGGTTGTTCGCCGCGGCGAGGAAGACGAGCCAGCGCGCGCCGACGAGCACGTGCAGCGGGATGCCGAGCAGCGTCTGGGCGATCCGGCTGCGCGCGGGCACCGGGAGGACCTCGCGCACGATCGTCGGCGCCGGGGGCAGCCTGGCGTCGAGCTCCTCGGCGAGGGCTCCGATCCGGGGATGGTCGTAGACGTCGGAGACGCGCGTGTCGGGGTAGCGCTCCCGGATGGCGGAGACGAACTGGGCGGCGGAGAGCGAGCCGCCGCCGTGGCCGAAGAAGTCGGCGTCGGGTCCGTCGACGGGAACGCCGAGGATCGCGGCCCAGTGCCCGGCCAGCCAGGCCGCCGTGGGGGTCAGCGCAGCCGTCTCCCCGTCGCCGGTGGCCGGGAGGGGCCAGGGCAGCGCGGCCCTGTCGACCTTGCCGGAGGTGCGGGTGGGGAGCTCGTCGACGAGGGCGATCAGCGGAACGAGCGCGGCCGGGAGTGCCCCACGGAGCCGGTCGGTGGCTGCCGCCCGGTCGAACGCCGCAGCCCCGTCGGCGAGGGCGAGGTAGCCGACGAGGATCTGGTTGCCGGCGGGGGTCTTCTGCACGACCGCGGCCGCGCCGGCCACGCCGGGCAGGGAACGCAGGGCCGCCTCGATCTCGCCGAGTTCGATCCGCCGGCCGCCGAGCTTCACCTGGTCGTCGGCGCGGCCGACGAAGACCAGGCCCTCCCGCTCGAACCGCACCAGGTCGCCGCTCCGGTAGGCACGTTCCCAGCCGAGCCCCGCATGCGGGGCGTACTTCTCGGCGTCCTTGGCCGGGTCGAGGTAGCGGGCAAGCCCGACGCCGCCGATGATGAGTTCGCCGGTGCCGCCGTGCACCACCCGGTCGCCGGCGGCATCCACGACGGCGAGGTCCCAGCCGTGCAACGGCAGCCCGATCCGCACGGGGTCGGTGCCGTCCATCAGCGCGGCGCAGGCCACGACGGTGGCCTCGGTGGGACCGTAGGTGTTCCAGACCTCGCGTCCGGGGGCGACGAGACGGGCGGAGAGTTCCGGCGGGCAGGCCTCGCCGCCGAAGATGAGCAGCCGCACCTGTTCGAGGGCTTCGTCCGGCCAGAGCGCGGCGAGGGTGGGCACCGTCGACACCACCGTCACGCCGTGGGCGATCAGCCACGGCCCGAGGTCGGCACCGGATCGCACGAGTGAGCGGGGGGCGGTGACGAGGCAGGCGCCGTGGCGCCAGGCCAGCCACATCTCCTCGCAGGAGGCGTCGAAGGCCACCGACAGGCCGGCCAGCACCCGGTCGGTGGCGCCGATCGGTTCGGAGCGGAGGAAGAGCCCGGCCTCGGCGTCGACGAAGGCCGCCGCCGACCGGTGGGTCACGGCGACACCCTTGGGCACCCCGGTCGACCCGGAGGTGAAGATGACCCAGGCGTCGTCGTCCGGGGTGGGGATGACCCCGGGCGTGTGGGCCAGCGCCAGGTCGTCCCCCGGCGGCAGCGGTCGTTCGGCCAGCGCCGCCTCGTCGACGGTGCCGGCCAGTGCGAACCGGCCGCCCCGTCCGACGACCCCGATGACCCGGGCCTCGCCGAAGACGAGCCGGGCACGTTCCTCCGGGTCGTCGGCGTCGACCGGCACATACGCGGCTCCGACGACGAGGGTGGCGAGGATGGAGACGTAGAGTTCGCGGGTTCCGGACGGAATCCGGATGCCGACCTTGTCGCCCCGGCGCACCCCGGACGCGCTCAGTTGCCCGGCCTGCCCTGAGACGAGGCGCATGAGCTCGCGGTAGCTGATGGCGCCGTCCTGGTCCTCGAGCGCGAGCGCGCTCGGGTGGGCGGACGCCGTCTCGGCGAGGATATCGACGAGCGTGCGCACCGGCGCGGCTTTCGTTCCGGCCGCGAGCACGTTCTGGTCGGGCTGGATCTGGGTCACGCAGGCTCCTCGTCCGCGGCGGAGTGGCAGTCCCGCGACGCGATGTCCCAGTTTAGAGCCCGCAGGTAACCGGCAGGGAAACTGTGTCGGCAGGTGTCCAGGCCGCTGCCCTGGCCGGTATGGCACCGCCTCCCTGCCCCGCCGGCGAATGCCCGCCTGCGTGGCGAAGGCGGCGACCCGGCCGACCCGCGCCCTCCCGGCAGACAGAGAACAGAGCAGGATCGGACAGGCTCCCCCGGCGGTCGCCGCCTGACCTCTGCCAGCGCGACCACATCACGTCGTCCTACGATCAACACCGTCAACCTCGACGCAACGCTCGAACCGGTGCGAGCCCCGAGGCACCCGTCGCGCGGTCGGGCCCCGCTGCTATCCTTGCGACTTCAGAAGAGGGGGGTCTGGTGAACATGATCACGCGGATGAATGCAATCAGTCCGGTTTCGTACCTGTTCGTGGGGGCTGTCTCAGCGATCGTCGGACTACTGCCCTGGCTGGTCACCGGGATGCGCCTGCCCGTGCAGAATCTCTGGGCGGTCGACGTATCGGCGGCGGAGATGCCGCTCACCCTGTTGCCGTTCAGCCAGTACACAATCACTCTGCTGGTCGCGGTGATGGTCACGGGTTCGGCGATCGCGGGCGGCGTCGCGCGGGCGACGCGGTCGCGGCAGCCTCGATTCGAGCTCGTTGCCCTCGTGGTCGGCGTGCAGATAGTGCAGGTCGGCGCAACCGTGCAAACCGCCGTCACGGTCGCCACCGGACTGGTGGACAATACGGCGGCAAACGTCTATCTCTACGGTCTGACTGCCGGAACGATAGCCGCGAATCTGGTCGGCCTGCTGGTGTTGCTGCTCGTTGCCCGGGCGCCTGCTCCCGGTGCGGTGATCGCCGTCAGCCTGGCCGCGGTGGCGATGGGCCCGTGGCTGGCCGGATTGATTGCGCGCCCGTTCACCTTCACGGCGACCGAGACCGCCATGGCATTACTGAGCGCGGCCCGGTGGGTTCCGGCCGTCATCGTGGGGCTAGCTGTGGCCCGGTGCGGCCTCACGACCATCGGCCGTGTGGCCGCCGCCGTCGTCGGTTTTCTGGCCCTCTGGATCGGTCCGGCCGTGTTCACTGCGGTCAGCGCCGCAGCAGGATCCCGTGTGCTCGCGGCCCGCCCGGCCGAGATGGTCGACTATGGCGCTCAGGTGTTCGTGAACGCTCTCGGCGTGCAGGGCGGATCGGCGAGCCTGCTGATCCCCGCGGTCGGTGTCATGGTTCTCGGGCTGATCGTGGGCCGGGGAGTCCGGCGTCGTCGCCTCGAGCAGGTCTCGGCGGCGTGACGCCGACTCCTCGGTGCGTTCAGCTCGAGGTCGTGCGTCCCGGTGGACGAGCATCGAGACCTGGACCCGAGACCCCAGACCCCAGACCCCAGACCCCAGACCCGAGACCCCAGACCCGAGACCCACCCGAGACCCACCCGGGACCTGGGACCCGGGACCCGGGGTCAGTGCCGGGTTGCCGTGGCGGTGCGGGCGCGGTTCTGGTTGGCGGGGTGCCAGTTCTGTTTCGGGTCGTACCAGGGTGGGGCTTTGATCTGGGGTGAGCCGCGGACCATACGG
>NZ_SOFM01000020.1:0-36728 GCF_004402705.1 Cryobacterium mannosilyticum
AAGCCCTGTGATTATGCCGACAACATCCACTCCGATGCCAACAGCCACAAGGGACCCACCCTCAACATCGGCATAATCCGGACATCGGAATAATGCAAACCCAACCATGCGTTGAAGACCCAAACCCGGTGGACCGTGGCCCAGCAGCCCGGCGGCATCCTGACCTGGACCTCCCCGACCGGGCGGGACTTCGTCACCGAACCCGCCACGGTACTGCCCACCGGACCACCGTCGACGGCGTCGGACCTCCCCGACGACCCGCCGTTCTGAGGCAGAGGGCAGCGTCTGCCGGTACCGCAGGCGCTGCCGACCTAGGCCTTGCCGACCGGCCTGGTCGGAGCCGTGGCCGTGGGCCCCCGGGGGGTGCGGTTCTCGGCGCTGACCATCCAGGCGTACTGTTCCAGCTTCTCGATGAAACCGTGCAGGATGTCGGCGCTCGTCGGGTCTTCCTCGTCGACCGCGTCATGCACGGCCCGGATGTTGTCGACCGTCGCGCCCAGGCGGTCGGTGACCAGGCCGACGGTCTCCGCGGTGTCCACCTCTCCCGCCGGGAATTTCGGCAGGTGGGTTGTCGCGGTGACCGTCTCGCTGCGGCCGTCGGGCAGGGCGTCGAGGGCGCGCATCCGTTCGGCGAGTTCGTCGGAGAACAGCCGGGCGTCGTCGATGATCTCGTCGAGCTGCAGGTGCAGGTCGCGGAAGTTCTTGCCGACGACGCTCCAGTGCGCCTGCTTGCCCTGCACGTGCAACTCGATCAGGTCGACGAGGACGGACTGCAGGTTGGAGCCGAGTGCTGCTGATGCCTTCACGGTGTTGCCTCTCTCTCGTACGCGGGAAACACGTCTCGGCCGCCGGCCGGCCGGTGCCCCCCGCTGGTTTCAGACAGCACTGTAGCAGGTGCGAAAGCGGGGTGCCGAGCCGGGATTCAGCGAGCGGCCCGACGCGTCTCCATGCGCAGTTCGAGCTCGTTCATGACCACGGATGCGAGGTCCTCCAGGGTCGTGATCTCCTCCGGGGTGACCGTGCGGGGTTCGAAGTCGAGCACGCACAGAGTGCCCAGGTTGTGCCCGGCGCGGGTCTTCAGCGGCACGCCCGCATAGAACTGCAGCCCGAATTCGCCCGCCACGAGCGGGTTGACGAGGGCGCGCGGGTCGGAGCGGGCATCCTCGACCACCCAGGGAACGTCGCTCATGATCGCGGATGCGCACAGGCCCGGGTCTCGGGGAATCTCGGCGAGGTCGAGCCCGTGATGCGACTTGAACCAGATCCGGTCCTGGTCGACGATGCTGACGATGGCGATCGGCACCCCGAAGATGCGGGCGGCGAGCGCCGCGATCCGGTCGAAGGCGCCGTCGGCGGGGGTGTCGAGGATGTCCAGGCGGTGAACCTCGTTCATCCTGGCCGCCTCGTCGGTGGAGAACGGCCGGGATTCGTCTGCCCGGTGCCTGCCCGTTTCGGCGATGACCGCCTGCCGGAGTGCGAGCACCAGTTCCCCGATCGGCGGTCGAAGCTCGGGGTCCCTGGTGAGCATCGATGAGAGCAGGTCCCGCCAGGCCGGCGCGAGGGTCTCGGGGATGACCGGGTCGCGCAGCAATCTCGCCAGCGCTGCCGGCACCGGCTGGCCCTCGAATTCGACCTCGCGGGTGAAGCACTCCAGCAGCACGAGCCCGAGGGAGTACACGTCGCTCGACGGCCCGATCTCTTCGCCCTTCGCCTGCTCCGGGCTGAGATAGGCGGCGGTGCCCGAGGTCATCCCGTCGTTGGTCAGCCGTTCGCTGGACGGGTAGAGGGCGATGCCGAAGTCGGTGAGCTTTGCCCGGGCCCGCAACCGGCTGCTGTACTGGGCGAGCAGGATGTTGGCCGGCTTGATATCGCGGTGCACGACACCCCGGCTGTGGATGTATTCGAGCCCCTCGGCCAGGTCATACCCGATCTGGGCGATGTGACGGGTCGAGATCGGGCCCTGCAGCAGGCGCTCCCGCAGGTCGACCCCGTCGACGAGTTCCATCACGAGGTAGATCTGGCGTCGATCCGGGGACGCGCGGTGAACCCCCACGTCGAGGAGGGTGACCAGGCTGTGGTGATTGAGGCTCGCCAGCACGTTCGTCTCGGCCTGCTGCCGTGCGATATCGCCCTGGTCGATGGCGCTCGTGCGGAAGACCTTGATCGCCACGTCGCGACCCAGCCGCTCGTCGGCGGCACGGTACACCGAGGCCATGCCTCCACTGCCGATGAGCTCTTTCAATCGATAGCGCTCACCGAGGAGACCGGTGGGTTTCGCGGTCATTCGGCCTCCTGTCGAAATCGAGTATATGACAGCGTGAACCCCGTGATTTCCCCGCCCAGGTGGCGGTCCGGTCGGGCATCCACGGCACACCGACCGCCCGGGATGCGCACCGGGTCTCGAGGTCCGGAGGCCGCGCGGCCGAGGCGTGTCCGGGGGTGCGAGATCGGCCCAGGAGTGTGACACTGGCCCTATGACCAGCAGAGGAGTTCGGGGGCGGAACCGCAGGGTCGGGGTGGCCTGCCTGGCCGCCGGGATCGTGCTTCTCGCGGGATGCGCCGCCCCGACAGCATCGACCAGCGATTCCCCGACGCCTACGCCGACACCGACACCGACACCGACGGCCACGGTGACCGCCTCGCCGACTCCCTCACCGACCCCCACCGCCTCTGCCGGCGTCGCCGCATGCGGACCCAACCAGCTCGCACTGTCGCTGCAGTCGCGGCCCTACGACAGCGGCGCCGGCAACTTCTTCTGGGACCTGCAGCTGACCAACAACAGCTCAGTCGAATGCGCGGTCGAGGGGTACCCAGCAGTATCCCTGGTCAGCGCCAATTCCGGGGACACGATCGGAACCGTGAGCCCCGAGGAACCCGGCCGCTTCTTCCCGGTCGCCCTCGTGTCGCTGGCACCCGGGGCATCCGCTTTCAGCCTGCTTCACCTCGGCCAGGCCGGCGCCTACAGCTGCACGACCGTTCCGGTCACCGAACTCGCCGTCACACTGCCGGACTGGGCCGACCCGCGCCGGGTGGCCACACCCAACCAGATCGACGGCTGCGACGACACCAGCACCGCCATCGTGCGTTCCGGGCCTTTGGCACCGGACCGGGTCGTTTTCTAACCTGGATCAACCCATGGATGCCGAATCAGCCTTCAACTCCCTCGCCGCCGAGCTCTCCCCGGCCGGCGCCGTCACCGCGAAGATGTTCGGCGCCCGGGCGATCACGCTGCGGAAGAAGGCGTTCGCCTGCCTCCAGGGCGACGCGATCGCCTTCAAGCTCGGCGCCGGCAGCCCGGAACACACTCGCGCCCTCACGATCCCCGGAGCCGGCCTCTGGGACCCGTCGGGCCTGGGCCGCCCGTTCACGGACTGGGTGCTGGCGCCCGCGATCGACGGCCCGGAACTCTCCGGCCTCGCCGAGGCAGCCCTGACCGGCCTCGCGGCTGCCCTCGGCTAATTCCTCGTCATCGACGGGGCGTCCCGGGCAGCGACGGCCCGCAGCTCCCGGCGTTCCGCCCGGCGCTCCCGGCCGCCCTCGACGAGGAAGTACAGCACGGGCAGCACGACGAGGGTGAGCAGGGTCGAGGAGACAAGCCCGCCGATCACCACGAGGGCGAGCGGCTGGGAGATGAACCCTCCCTTGCCGGTGAGTCCGGTGGCCATCGGCAGCAGGGCGAAGATCGTGGCGAGCGCGGTCATCAGGATCGGGCGGAGCCTGCGGGATGCCCCGTTCACCAGCGCCTCGCGCACCGACAGGCCCCGGCGCCGGTACTGGTTGACCAGGTCGATCAGCACGATCGCGTTGGTCACCACGATGCCGATCAGCATCAGCACCCCGATCAGCGACGGCACCCCGAGCGGGATGCCCGTGACCACCTGCAGGGCGATCGCACCGGTGGCGGCGAACGGCACGGAGACGAGCAGGAGCAGCGGCTGCAGCAGGGACCGGAAGGTGGCCACCATCACGATGTAGACGATAAGGATCGCCACCAGCAGCGCGATACCGAGCTGCTGGAACGCCTCCGTCTGGTCGGCCGTGACACCGCCGAGAGTCGCCGTCGCCCCCACGGGCAAGGTGGCGTCGGCGAGCGCGGCGGCCATCTGGGTGTTCGCCGTGCCCAGGTCGTTGCTGTTCGGCGTGGCCGACACCGTGGCCGTGCGGAGCCCCTTCGTGGTCGTCAGGGTCGACGGCCCGTCGACCTGCGCGACCGTGGCCAGGGTGTCGAGGGCGACCGGGCCGGCCGGCGTCGGGATCTGCAGGGCCGCGAGCTCTGCGGCGGTGGCCGGCGTGACCGCCGATTGCAGGTAGACCGACAGGGTGGTCTCGTTGATCACGATCGACCCGGCGACGCTGGGCTGCATGGCCTGCGACACGAGCGTGCCGAGGGCGAGCTCGCTGAGTCCGGCCTGCGCCGCGGCATCCCGGTTCACCGTTACAGCGAGGTAGGGGCGGGACGCGGCGAGGTTGCTCGAGCTCTCCTTGATGGCGCCGAGCGTCTTCACGGCCGCGAGGATCGTGTCAGTGGCCTTCTGCAGGTCCGCGCCGGTGGCCGCGGTGATGTCGACGGCGATGTCGGATGACCCGCCGAACCCGCCGCCGCTCGTCACCGAGAACTCCCCGCTGTCCTTCAATGCGGCCAGCGTGCCGCGCACGGCATCCTGCACGGCGTCGGGCTTGACCGTGCCGTCGGTGGTGATCGAATAGGCCACCGCGCTCGTCGAGGGTGCTCCGCCGCTGAAGGCGGCCAGCGCGCTGCCCCCGCCGATCGACACCTGCACGATCTTGACGCCGTCGGTGCCGCGCAGGGTCTTCTCGACCGCGGTGGACGCCGCGTCCTGGGCGGCCAGGCTGGTGCCCACCGGCAGGGTCTGGGTGACCCGGAAAGTGGTCTGCCCGGTCGAGCCGAGGAAGTTGATCTTCATGAACGGCACGATCGCCACCGTGCCGCCGAGCACCAGCACCGCGAGCAGCATCGTCGTCACGGCGTGGGTGAGGGTCCAGCGGATGACCGGAAGGTAGCCCTGCTGGAGGCGGCTGGGGTGCTCGGTGACGGCGTTCGCGGAGGCTTCGGCGGCCGCGTGCCTCCGGCGGCGTGCCCGTTCCTCGATGATCGCGCCTGCCTCTCCACCCCCGGTGATCGAGCCACCCTCGGTGATCGAGCCACCGTCGGTCAGGGAACTTGTCGAGATCCCCGGCTCAATCCCTGCCGGCTCGACCGCCGCCGCCGAACCCGCCGCCGAACCCGCCGTCGCACCCGCCGCCGCCGGCCGCACCCGCGCCGGACGGAGGAACCAGTACGCGAGCACCGGAACGATGGTCAGCGACACCAGCAGAGACGCGAGCAGCGCGATCGTCACGGTGAGCGCGAACGGGCGGAACAGCTCCCCGGTCGACCCGCCCACGAACGCGATCGGCAGGAACACCGTGACCGTCGTGATGGTCGAGGCGGTGATCGCCCCGGCCACCTCCCGCACCGCCCGCACGATGGTGTCGGCACGGTCGATTCCGGCGACCAGGTTGCGCTTGATGTTCTCGATCACGACGATCGAGTCGTCGACGACCCGGCCGATCGCGATCGTGAGCGCGCCGAGGGTGAGGATGTTCAGCGAATAGCCGACACTCTGCAGCCCGATGAAGGTGATCAGCACCGAGGTCGGGATCGAGATCGCGGTGACCAGGGTCGCCCGCACCGAGAGCAGGAAGACCAGGATCACCAGCACCGCGAAGATGAGGCCGAGGAAGCCCTCCTGGGTGAGCGAGTCGATCGACTCCTGGATGAACGGCGCCTGGTCGAAGACCACGGTGAAGGTGGTTCCGGCGACGGCGCCCTCGAGCCTCGGCAGGATCGCCCGCACGGCCTTCGACACGTCCACGGTGTTGGCGGCCGGCACCTTCGTGACCGCGATCGTCAGCGCCGGCTTGCCGTCGACCCTCGACATGCTCGTCACCGGGTTCGGGCCGAGCGCCACCGTGGCCACGTCGCCGATCCGGGCCGGTCCGGCGCCCGGCACCCGGGAGATGAGCGGCAGTGCCGCGATGTCCTCCGCGGAGCCCAGCTTCGTGCCGGCCTGCACGGAGAGCGTCTTGCCATCCTGGCTGAGCGCACCGGCCGGGACCAGCGACCCGTTCTGCTGGAGGGCGTCGCGGATGGCCTGCGTGGAGAGCCCGCGCGCGGCGAGGGCGGCGACATCCGGCGTGATCGTCACCCGGCGGCCGACGTCGCCGACCAGGGCCGCCTCGCGCACGCCGGCGACGTCACGGATGTCGCCGAGCACGCTGCGTTTGAGGTCGTCGGCCAGGGTCGCCCGGTCGCCGCCCGAGACGGCGAGGGAGATCACCGGGAAGTCGTCGATGCTGCCGCTGATCACCTGCGGGTCGAGGTTCTCGGGGAGCCGGGTCTTGATCCGGTTGATCGCCTGGCTGATCCGCGACTCCGCCTTGACCAGGTCGGTGCCGTAGGTGAAGGTGGCGCTCACCAGGGATGAGTTCGTGCTGCTCGTCGTCGAGGTGGATTCCAGCCCGGCGATGCCCTGGATCGCGGTCTCGATCGGCGTCGACACGTCGTCGTTGACGACCTCGGGCGAAGCGCCCGAGAAGCTGGTCGACACCAGCAGCTGGGGCAGCTGGAGCGAGGGAATCAGCTCCTGCTTCAGGCTGGTCAGCGCGAGGCTGCCGAAAATGGCGGCGACGATGGTGATGAGCGCGATCAGGGCCCGGTTCTTCATGCTCACAACGGCGAGGAAATGCACCTGCCCAGTATCTCATTGCACGGTGTGCAGAATCCGTGCCCCACCGGGGCCCGGGGGTGTCGGCGGAAGCGGGCAGCGCGTATTCTCGGCGACAACGAGCCCCCCAACACCACCGGCTCACCGACACCATCCACCGAGGAGAAACAATGTCCGTTGCACGCGTAACCACCCTGAGCATCCGGTCGGACACGTCGCTCGAAGACGCGATCGCCTCCGGCATCGCCCGTGCGAACAAGACCCTGCGCGGCGTCTCCGGCGCCTGGGTGAAGGAACAGAAGGTTGAGGTGTCCGACGGCGCGATCACGTCGTGGGAGGTCGTGATCGAGGTGACCTTCGTGCTCGACGACTGACCGACTGCCCGGGCTCGTCAGACGACGTCGGCGAGGTACCCGGTGTCCGGCACCGGATGCCGCAGCAGCGAATCCCAGGCCAGGCCGAGCGCGTCGACGGCCAGGTCCATCTCGTCGGTGCTGTAACAGAACGGAATCCGCAGGAACCGTTCGAAGGCTCCGTCGAGCCCGAACCGCGGCCCGGCCGGCACGAGCAGGCCGTGGTTGCGCGCGGCGAGCGCGAGCTGGGAGCTCACCGGCAGCCCGAGGTTGACCCAGGCGGTGATGCCGCCGTCGACGTGCGGCACCTGCCAGTCGGGGAACCGCGCGGCGAGCAGCCGTTCCAGGTGGTCGCGGCCGACCCGGAGTTCGCTCCGGCGGCCCTCGAGGATCGCGGGCATCTCGGCCAGGAGGCGCACCACGATCAGCTGTTCGAGGATGGGCGTGCCCAGGTCGTTCGCCGACCTCGCGGCAACGAGCCGGCGGATCAGCGGCCGTTCGGCGCGAATCCAGCCCACCCGCAGCCCACCCCAGACGGTCTTGCCGACCGACCCGATGGCCACGACGTCGCCCGGCCGCCCCGGCTCGGCGTAGGCCGGGAATGGCAGGAACTCGCCGGCCCGGTCGATGTCGAGCTCGGCGATCGTCTCGTCGACGACGAGCACCGTGCCCTGACGGGCCGCGGCGGACAGCACCGTCTCCCGCTGTTCGGCCGGCATGGTGCGGCCGGTCGGGTTGTGGAAGTCCGGCATCAGGTAGCCGAGCACGGGGTTGCTGCGGCGGAGCGTCTGCAGGAGAGCGGTCTCGTCCCAGCCGGCGGTCGCGGCATCCTCGCCGGGCACGGCGGTCGACACGGTGACCGGCACGAGCCGGGCACCGGCGGCGGTCAGCGCCTCGTAGGCGTGCGGGTAGGTGGGCATCTCGATCAGCACCCGGTCGCCGCGGCCGACCAGCACCCGGGCGAGCAGCGCGATCGCATGCTGGGCGCCGATCGTGACCATGATCTGCTCCGGGTCGGTGGGCAGCCCGCGGGCCCGGTACCGGTCGGCGATCGCGGCGCGCAGTTCCGGGATCCCGACGGGGTCGAAGCCCGAACCGCCGAGCTGGCCGGGCAGGTCGCCCACGGCGGCCCGGGCGGCATCCGCTAGGCCGGCGAACGCGGGCATGGTGGCCTTGCTGAAGTCGAGGATGCCGCCGGCGGCCGATCCGGTGTGCGCCACCGGCACTCCGGGCAGCCGGGCCACGCTCCCTGAGCCGCGCACGCTGACCAGGAAGCCCGTGTCGCGGAGCCGGCGGTAGGCGGCGGTGACGGTCGTGCGGCTGACGCCGAGCCGCGCACTGAGGTCGCGTTCGGCGGGCAGCCGGCTGTCGGTGGGGATGCGCCCGTCGAGGGTGAGCAGGCGGATGCGGTCGGCCAGCGCCCGGTACGCGCTCCCGCCGTCGCGCCACTCCCCCAGCCTCGCCTCGAGGGCCCGCGCGCTCATCTGGTTCTCGACCATGAGGCCACTATAGGGAGATTGGCTACTTGATAACAGGCCAATAGTGCAATTGGATTGACGACTATGACCCGACGCCTCTCCCAACTGCTCATTGGTCTCTTTCTCTATGGCCTGGGGATCGCGCTGATCGTGCGGGGCGAGATCGGCGTCGCCCCGTGGGACGTGCTCACCCAGGGCATCGACAGCCACACCCACCTCGGCTTCGGCCTGATCACGGTACTGATGAGCGGCGTCGTACTCCTGCTCTGGATCCCGATCCGGCAGAAGCCCGGCATCGGCACGGTGCTGAACGCCCTGCTGGTCGGACCGTCCGCGGACGTGGGCCTCTGGCTGATCCCGCCGGGCCAGGACCTCTGGCTGCGCGTCATCTTCTTCGCGGCCGGGCTGCTCGTACTGGCGGTCGCGACCGGCCTCTATATCGGCGCGCACTTCGGCCCCGGCCCCCGCGACGGACTGATGACCGGCCTGCACAAGCGCACCGGCTGGCGGATCTGGGTGGTGCGCACCGGCATCGAGGTGGTCGTGCTGGGCGCCGGCTGGCTGCTCGGCGGCAACGTCGGCGTGGGCACGGTGCTCTTCGCCGTGCTCGTCGGCCCGCTCTGCAACTGGACGATCCCGTTCTTCGCGATCAAGCGCCCCGCCGAGGCGGAGGCCGCGCCCGCGCATCCAGGCCTCGAGGAGGCCCTCGAGGGCTCCGCCGTCCCGTCCGAACCCTCGATCGATAGCCCCGCCAACTGAGGCCTCCGCACGGAGGCCGATGCTGGGAGGTCGGTGTCCGGAGGTGCCAGATCGCCCATTTGCCCGCCCTGTTCTAGGCCTCCACCGATGGCCGGAGGTGCCGGTCGGCGTAGACGACCATCGCGTCGCGCACGAATTCGGCACCACGAACCCCGCCGAAGTTGGCCGCGAAGCGTTCGTCGGCGACGTACATCTCACCGAGCCCGGCGAAGTACTCCCGGGTCGGCCCGGTCGTGCCGGCACCGGGCGTGCCCGGGATGCCGGCCAGCCATTCGAACTGACGCCGGGCCAGCCGCTGGGCCACCTCACCCTCGGGGGCGAGGCCCCGCTCGGCGGCGGCCTGCCAATCGGCCGCGAGCTGCCGCCGCTCGTTCTGCCAGGCCGCCTTCTCGGCCGGACTCTTCCTCGTCCACCAGGCGTCACCGTCGGCGTAGGCGGCCTTCCCCCAGCGTTCCTCGACCTCGTCCCGGTAGGCCGTGTGATCGAAGCCGTCGAACATCTGCTCAGCCATGAGCTGTTCCTTCCTGTCCAGTGTGTCGATCGTGTTTTCGACGGAGCGGATCTGCCGGGCGAGCCTCTCGCGCTCCTCGCGCAGCCAGGCGAGGTGCGCGGCCAGGGCGCGCGTCTCATCCGTCTGCTCGTCGATCACCTCGCGGATGGCGGGGAGGCCGAGGCCGAGGTCCCGGAGCATGAGGATGCGCTGCAGCCGCACGAGTGAGCGCTCGTCGTAGAAGCGGTAGCCGTTGGCGCCGATCCGGCTGGGCTCGAGCAGCCCGACCGTGCCGTAGTGGCGCAGGGTGCGGCTGGTGGTGTTCGCCAGTCGCGCGACGTCCTGGATCGACCAGTCCATGGTGTCTCCCGTCGTGTCGAGTGTCTCGAGTGCGTCGATTCCCAGCCTAGAACTTGACGCAGCGTCAACGTCAAGGCGGACCGCCGCCGGGCGTCGAGGCCCCCGGGCGTCGACCGGGTCAGGCGCAGAAACCGGCGATGGTCCCCGCCAGGATCTCGGTCAGCTGGAGCACGGATGCCTCCTCCGCCCACTCGACGTCGGCGTGGGCGCCGCCGCCGGCGACGCCGATCACCAGGCAGGGGATGCCCGCCTCGTGGAGCAGCCCGGCATCCGTCCAGAACGGTTCGCCCCGCGTTGCCGGAGGATGCCCGAGCACGCGGCCGGCCTCGGCTCGGACGAGCCGCACGATCGGCCAGTCGGGATCGGCCTCGAACGCCGCACGCGCCACCAGCCGGGTCAGGCGAAAACGGAAGTCCGCGGTGCGCTGGGCGATGACCGTGAGCAGCCCCTGCAACTCTGCCTCGACGTCGTCGGGTGTCTCGCCGGGCAGCGTGCGCCGCTCGATCGTGAGCGTGCAGGCCGCGGCGACGGTGGCGGCATCCGTGCCCCCGCGGATCTTGGAGACCCGCACGGTGCCGTGCCCGAGGAGCGGATGGCCCGGACCTGCCTCGATCTGCTCGCGCAGGCCGTCGAGGGCCCGGAGCACGAGACCGGCGTGCGCGATCGCGTCGATGCCCCGCTCCGGCTGGGAGCCGTGCGCAGCCAGCCCGGTGAGCTCGAGCTCGAACCAGGCGAAGCCGCGGTGGGCGAGGGTCAGGCAGAGCTCGCTCGGTTCGGCCACGATCGCCGCGTCGGCCCGGAAGCCGCGCAGCACCTCCATGGTGCCGAGGCTGCCGAACTCCTCGTCGGCGACGAGGGTGACGAGCACGTCACCGGAGAGCCCGGCGGCGGACGCCCGCGCCGCCGCCACGAGGATCGCCGCCACGCCACCCTTCATGTCGAAGGCGCCGCGGCCGAGCACCCGGCCGCCGCTCCGCTCCCCGGAAAACGGGTCGCCGCTGTAGCCCGCAACGCCCACGGTGTCGAGGTGGCCGTTGAGCATGAGGGAACGGCCGCCGCCGCTCCCGCGGAAGATGGCGACGATCGAGGGTCGCCCCGGGCGTTCCTCGAGGCGGTGCACCTCGAAGCCGTGGCCCGCGAGCCAGCGCGCGCACCGGTCCGCGATCGCCGCCTCCCCGGCCGCGCCGGGCACGAGATCGGGATTGACCGAGTCGATGCCGATAAACCGCCGCATCAGGTCGATCGGGTCGTCGACTACGCCAATCCAGGCCCCACTCTGCTCGTCGGTCACGGGTCGAATCTACCGGCGGCCGACGCGATCACGGAGGATGCATCGGTAGCATGTGGCATGAGAAGTGAGACGGATGGCACCACGAATGGCACAGTGACGGATGCCCCGCCGCTGATCTCCTGGGGACTCCTGCCTGCCGGGCTGCTGTCCGCGTCGGCGGTCGTGCTTTTCGGGGTGCGTGCGGCCGTCCCCGGTTACACGCTGCTGATCGCCGCCCTGGCACTGGCCTTCGTCGTGAACCGGGCGCTGTTCAAGGACCTGCTCCTGCTCGCGCTCGGCCTGGTGATCATCAGCACGATCTCGGTCGAGGCCAACATCGACTACCCGAACATGGCGTTGATGGGCACCGTGCTCACCCTCTCGGTGCTCGTGCCCTATCTGATCTCGCGCTTCGGCTTCCGCGACCACGCGATCCGGTTCCCGATTCGCACCGGTCAGCGCTGGAGCACCCTCGAGCGCTGGTATCTCGTGATGGTCGTCGGCCTCGGCTACGCCATCCTGCCGACCTATTTCATCCGATCGGGCGCCTACCAGAACTGGCCGGCCGTCACGGTCCCCGATGAGATCGCACGCCTCTTCGTGGGCGTCGGCTTCGTCGGCATCTGGGACGAGCTGTTCTTCATCTGCGTCGCCTTCACCCTGCTCCGGCGCCATTTCCCGGACTGGCAGGCGAACCTGTTGCAGGCGGTGATCTTCTGTTCCTTCCTCTGGGAACTCGGCTACCAGAGCTGGGGGCCCCTGATGACCTTCCCCTTCGCCCTGCTGCAGGGTTACACGTTCAAACTCACCAGGTCACTCACTTACGTCGTCTGCGTGCACCTGCTCTTCGACGTGGTCGTATTCCTCGTGATCGTGCACGCCCACACCCGGGAGTGGCTGCCGATCTTCCTCTACTGAACGTCCACCGGGAGCCCGCGCCTGCCGAGACCCCGCCCCGCCGCCCGTCGGGCCCCCGGACCTCGCAGTTGTCGAGCTCGTCGAGGCCCCGCGGCCAAGATTTCGATGACCTCAGTCTCGCGGGCAGTCCAGGCTGAGCCGGCCGGTCAGTCCGTGTCCCGGTCCCGGGTGGGCGTGCCCGGGTCGAGTTGGCGGTGGGTCTTGCTGGGGAGGGGGATGAGCGTTTGTGCCGGGTCGACTGTGACCGGTGGCTTCAGCCAGTACTGGTCGCCGCCCCGGAGGATGACCCAGCCCGTGTTGTGGAGGAGCAGGTGGTGGGGGTGGCAGAGGCAGACTCCGTCGGCGAGGTCGGTGTAGCCGTGTTCGAGGCGCCACTCCTTGAGGTGGTGGGCTTCGGTCCAGGCGGGTGGCCGGTCGCACTCGGGCCAGACGCAGCCGCCGTCGCGGGCGCCCATAGCGGTGCGTTGGGCGGGGGTGAAGAGACGTTGTTCCCTGCCGACATCGATGGGTTGGCCCGTGTTGTCGAAGAGGATTCCGAGGTAGCCGGTGTCGCAGAGTTGTCGTTCGACGGTGGCCAGGGAGATCGGAGCAGGACTGCCCTCGATGGACCCGTGCCCGGCCGCGAGGACCACGGCCGTCCCCGGCCGGCCGGGCTCGCTGGATTGCCCGGTTTGGCCGGCTTGGCTGGCATGGCCGGTTTGGTCGGCATGGCCGGTTTGGCCTGCTTGGCTGGCATGGCCGGTTTGGCCTGCTTGGCTGGCATGGCCGGTTTGGCCTGCTTGGCTGGCATGGCCGGGTTCGCCGGGTGCGCTCGATTGGCCGGATAGATCGGGCTCGCTGGGTTGGCCAGATAGATCAGGCTCGCTGGGTTGGCTGGGTTGGCCAGGCTCGCTGGGGTGGCCAGGCTCGCTGGGGTGGCCAGGCTGGCTGGGTTGGCCAGGCTGGCTGGAGGGAGCGGCTGTGTCAGGTCTGACCGCTGGAATAGGCCGGAGGAGTGACCTGCCCGGCGCTCCCAGCGCTTCAGGTGCTGCGGTGGCGTCGGGTTCTGACGGTGTTACTGGTATTGAGGGGGACGTGCCGGCCGGTGCCGGGGTTGCACTCCCGCTCCCGGTGCTGGTGCCGGCACCGGTGTTGGTGCGGCTAGTGGCGTTGGCGAGGTCTTTTTGGGTGACGATGATGCGCACGGCGGGGCGGCGGCCGCCGAGCATCTGGCCGGGGTCGACTTCGCCGGCGATCTTGAGTAGTTGCACGAACGAGTCCGCGGCGATCTGCGCGGTGCTGCGGGGGTCGTCCTGGACGGCCTTGGCCCAGGCTTTGCGCTTTGGGTCGACGAAGCGCACCCCGCCGCGTCTGGGGCTGGTGATCGAGTCGTAGGTGGAGAGCACGAACTCGCCATCTTCGGGGGCGAAGAGCCCGTGCAGGCGGACCTTGCCGTCGGCGAGGCGGTAGACCTTGAGGAACCGGTCGTCGTAGGCCTGCTTCTCCCTCGCGGCGATGCCGGCCTGGTCGAGGTCGTCGCGCATCCTTCGGGCGCGGGTGAAGCATTGGTCCGCGTTCAACTGACCGGCTTCGGCGAGGAGCCGGGTGAGGGCGGTGGCGAGTCTGTCGGCGGTGACGGCGGTATCGATATCGCCCAGGCCCTTCCGGATCGATTCGGCGGCGTCGACGGAGAGGGTGCCGGCGGTCACGGCGCGAGCGATCGGCGCCTGCCACGACACCGCACCGGCCGGATCGGGCGGGAAACTACCCGGGCCGCCCGAGTCGCCGCCCGCACCACCATCGACACCGGTCCCGTCGCCGCCGGCCCCGTCGCCGCCGGCCCCGTCAGCGCCGGTCCCGCCAGCGCCGGTCCCGTCAACACCGGGCGACCCGAGCGCGTCTGCGGCCTGCCGGTCGGCGGCCTCGGCCCGGGCGAGCATCGTGCCGACGGCGACGAGCTTGAATGCTTCGTTCTTGCTGGCGCCGGTGACTTTCTGGATCATCGCCTCCGGGGAGAGGAACCCCTGCTGCGCGGCCAGGCCGGAATGGCCCAGCTCCGGGCGGGAGCGATCGGCGATGGTCGCAGCCATCCACGCGGCGTACATCTCGAGCAGGCGGCGGGCCTTGGCGATCTCCCGCTGACCGGTCAGCACGACCGTGTCAGGAAGGGCTTCCAGGTCGGCGCTGGAGCAGCCCAGGCGGGCGACGGCATCCGCTGCCTGTCTGAGTTGCTCTGCCGGTGAGTCCATGCCACGAAGATACCAAAACACGAACACAAATGTGAGCGTTTGTCACTACTTGTGGATAACTTATTCAAAGATTCATTCACAGGCCTCGACAGGCCCACCACCGGGGCCGGCAGGCGCGCCGCAGCGCAGGAATGCCCTCCTGCGGCGGTCGCTGCCGCCGTTCAGGTCGCGGTTGAGCCTTCGGTCGCCGTGGCAGAGAACCAAAACCCAGCCGATTTCTTCCAGAGTCTTCGGGGCGATCTCCGGCGGTGCACCCTTCTTCTTCTTCCCTGTGTCCGGCCCGTTCCCCCGATCGTGGTCAGGAGGGGACGTACCCGGCGTGGTCTCCCACGACGATCTACGAAAAGGGCGACCGCGTGCTCCTCGACGGCCGGATCCTGGAGACCAGGTGATGGGACCAGGGCGAGAGCCCCAGGCCGCCCTGGACGGCTCGAGCAGCGCTCCGTGGAGCCTGCTCAAGAACGAGGAAGTACAGAAGATCCTGTCGGGAAAATGACCGGGCGAGCGACCAAGCCGGTGACCGGGCTGCAGCCGTAACTGGATAGCGCCGCACCATCGCCGAGGGCGGTACCAGATGATCACCTGGTCCCGCCCTCTCCTGGTTTCTGCGCGGAATGCCTGACGGGGGGTTGCGCGCCCGGCGAACGCGATATATCGTGAGTTTCAACAGACGCGATATATCGCGATTCAGGATTGCGGCATCCGCCCGGCGGATGCCTCACACAAAGGAGTACGCAATGGCACAGGAGAAATGGCTGGTCGCCCCCGGGCAGACCAAGGTGATCGATATCGAGCTCGTCCGCAACCTCAAGGTGGGCCTGATCGGGGGAAAGGTCGACGTGATCGGCCACGACGAGACTGACACCCGGGTCGAAGTGCACAGCGTGAGCGGCAAGGACCTCAAGATCTCGCTCGACGGCAACACCCTGGAGATCGACCACCCCCAGTTGCGCTGGGACAACTTCATCGAGGTGTTCGCCTCCTTCCGCGGCACAGCGAAGGCCGATGTGAGCATCATGGTTCCCCGCGACGTCATCCTGAAACTGGGCGTGGTCAGCGCCGAAGCCCTCGTATCCGGGCTCAGCGCCGGCGCCCGGCTGAGCACCGTCTCCGGCGACATCGTCGTCGACGGCGTCACCGGCTCCCTCGAACTCAACGGAGTGAACGGCGAGATGTCCGTCAGCAACCACACCGGCCGCATCTCCGCGCACACCGTCACCGGCGACATCACCGCGAGCGGCAGGATCCCGCGTTTCGGTGCCGACGGGGTCAGCGGAAACGTGTTCCTCGACATTGACGGCGTCCCCGACGCGATCGACACCAATACGGTCAGCGGCAACCTGACCGCGCGACTCGACGCCGCGGTGGCCACGAGCTATCACCTCAACACCGTCTCCGGCACGCTCCAGCTCGACGACCAGACCATGAAGGGCGTCTTCGGCAAGGGCTACGAGGGCAGCAGCGGCGACCTTTCCGGCACCTGGCTCGAGTTGCACGCCAATTCGGTGTCCGGGGACGTCTCGATCGTGCGCCGCGCGCCGGCCACGGCAGCTCCGGCTGCAGCGGATGCCGCGACGAGCGCCACCGACCCCACCGGCTCGGCGACGGAGGCCTCGGAATGACTCCCGTCTTCGCGCACGGCAGCCTGCGCCTCTACCTGCTCAGCCTGCTCGCCGAGCAGCCGCGCCACGGCTACGAGTTGATCCAGGCCCTCAGCGACCGATTCGGCGGCACCTACATTCCCAGCGCCGGAACGATCTACCCGCGCCTGGCCAAGCTCGAGGAGGAGGGCCTGGTCACCAAGTCCACGGACGGGCGCAAGACCGTTTACGAGATCACCGCGGCAGGCCGCGAGGAACTCCTGGCCCGCGAGGGCGACCTGGACGCCATCGAAACCGAGGTGACCGACTCGGTGCGGCGCCTGGCCGATGAGGTGCGTTTCAGCGTCACCGCGGCGATGAAGAGCCTGCGCGCCGATCTTGCCTCGGCGAAACGACAGGCGGGAAAGGAGAACCCGGCCCCGCCCTCGAGCGGCGCCCCCGATTCGAGCAGCTCAATCCGCCTCGAGTCGAACCGGGCCCTGCACGAGGCCGACCTCGTGCTCAACGAATTCCGTCAGCAACTCCGCGCCGACCTTCGCAACCGGGCCGCCGTGGCCCGCGTACCGGCCGCCACGGTGCCGGAGTTGCGCCGACAGCTCGCCGAGGTGCGCGCGGGCATCCTCGCCTCACTCGGCCGCTGACGGGCCGGCGGCCAGCCCTGGTCGCGCCGCCCTCGATGGTCGCGCCGCCCTCGATGGTCGAGCCTGTCGAGACCAGCCCACCCGATCAGGCGGATCGCTCGACGACCTGCTCCGGGGTGGGGTGGTAGACCTGCGTGCGTTCCCCCGAGCGGTCGATCTCGTGCAGGCTCATCAGCTCGGAGCAGATCGGGCAGCGGGCCTCCGACTTCGCCGCTGCCTCATCGGTCGCCGTCACCGTCGTGTACGGGCCGAGGGGCGGCGGGCCGATCCAGGGCAGGAGGGTGCGATTGAGCCAGCCGACGACGCCGACCAGGCCGCCGTCTCGTTCCCCTTTACTAGTGCGTGTCATAATCATTAGTGTACTAATCAAATCCGAAAAGACGAGGCACGTACCGATGATCGAGGACACCCCCGACCTGCTCCGACTGGAAGACCAGGTCTGCTTCGCGCTCGCGATCGCCTCCCGCAGTGTCATCGGCATCTACCGGCCCATCCTCGAGCCCTACGGCCTCACTCACCCGCAGTACCTGGTGATGCTGGCCCTCTGGGGACGCAGCCCCCGTTCGGTCAAGGACCTCGCCACCGAGCTCCGCCTCGAACCGGCCACCCTCTCCCCCCTGCTGAAGCGGCTCGAGGCCACCGGGCTGGTCACCCGCACCCGGAACGACCGTGACGAGCGGATGCTCGACGTGGCCCTGACCGCGGACGGAATGCGGCTCCGCGAGGAGGCCCGGACCATCCCGCCGCGCATCATCGACAGGCTGGGAATGAGCATCGACGAGCTCGAGGCCCTGCGGCGCTCGCTCTGGCGGGTGATCGACGCCACCCACCCCGGGTAGGGACGCCCCCGGGACTCGCCCGGACCCACTCGTGACACGCGGACGCCACGCCGCATCCGGGGCAACCTCCCACAGATTTGACAGCGGTGTGCAAGGGAGTAGTGTCGTCCCTCGTGACACCAGAGGGAACCGGCCCCGCGCCAGAAACACGATCGCCCAAGCGATGGATCATCGGCGACCCGCTCTCGACCGAGCACCTCGAGGGTCAGCTGCTGCCCAAGCACCTCGCCCTGCCGATCTTCGCCAGCGACCCGCTGTCGAGCGTGGCCTACGCGCCGCAAGAGCTCCTGATGATCCTCACCCTCGGCGGGCTCGCGTTCCTGAGCTTCGCCCCGTGGGTCGCGGCCTTCGTCGTTCTCCTCCTCGTCGTCGTGGTCGCGTCCTACCGCCAGCTGATCAAGGCCTACCCCTCCGGCGGCGGTGACTACGAGGTCGCCTCGAAGAACCTCGGTGAGAAGGCCGGACTGCTCGTGGCCTCCGCCCTGCTCGTCGACTACGTGATGACCGTGGTCGTCTCGGTGGCCAGCGGCGTGGACAACATCATCTCGGCGCTGCCGATGCTGGCCGGTTTCCGGGTCGAGATCGCCGTCGTCTTCGTCATCCTGCTCGCGGCGGTCAACCTCCGCGGCGTCGCCGAGTCGAGCAAGGCGTTCGCGATCCCGACCTATCTGTTCATCGCGAGCGTGTTCGTGCTCGTGGTCGTCGGCCTCGCCCGGGTCGCCCTCGGCGACGCCCCCGTCGCCGAGTCGGCGGGGTTCGACGTGCAGGCCCAGAACCTGGCCCAGTCCGCCTTCATCCTGCTGCTGCTGCGCTCATTCGCCAGTGGGTGCAGCGCGCTCACCGGCGTCGAGGCGATCGCCAACGGAGTGCCCGCGTTCAAGCATCCGAAGGTCAAGAACGCGCAGCGCACCCTCGTGCTGATGGGCGGGATCGCGATCACCCTGTTCGTCGGCCTGACCGCGCTCGCCCTGATCACCAAGGTGCACTACGCCGAGAACCCCTGCGACCTGATCGGCTGGGACGAGTGCGCGACCTCGCCGCAGCGGAGCCTGATCGCCCAGATCGCGGCCGCCACCTTCGGCAACAACTCGATCATGTTCTTCGTGCTGCAGGCCGCGACCGCCGCGGTGCTGCTGCTGGCGGCCAACACGGCCTTCAACGGCTTCCCGCTGCTCGGCTCGGTGCTGGCGAAGGACTCCTACGCCCCCAAGTCACTGAGCACCCGCGGCGACCGCTTGATCTACTCCAACGGCGTGCTGCTCCTGGCCCTGTTCGCCTGCCTGATCATCATCGTCTACCAGGCGAACCTCACGGTCCTGATCCAGCTGTACATCATCGGTGTCTTCGTCTCGTTCACGCTCGGCCAGACCGGCATGGTGAAGCACTGGCTCACGCTCCTCAAGACGAACCCGCCGAACCGCGGCTCGATCATCGCGAGCCTGTCGATCAACGGTTTCGGCGCACTGCTCACCGGCGTCGTGCTGATCGTCGTGACCATCACCAAGTTCACCCACGGCGCCTGGCTCGTCTTCGTGATGATGCCGGTGCTCTTCACGTTGATGCTCGGCGTCAACCGGTACTACCGGGACGTCGCCAAGGAGATCGAGGTCGACCCGGAGACCACCTTCGGCTCCCAGGGCGACCACGCGATCGTGCTCGTCGGCAAGATGCAGAAGCCCGTGCTCAAGGCGCTCGACTACGCGATCGCCGCCCGCCACGAGGGCATCGAGGCCGTGCACATCTCGATCGACGAGGAAGAGACCAAACAGCTCAAACGCGACTGGGTCAGGCAGAACATCCAGGTGCCGCTGCGGATCGTGCAGTCGCCCTACCGGGACATCAGCTGGCCCCTGATCAGCTACATCAAGGACCGCCGCGTGGACCACGGCTCCGAGGTCATCACCATCTACACGCCGATCTACATCGTCGGACACTGGTGGGAGGGCCTGCTCCACAACCACAAGGCCCGGCGCCTGCGCCAGAAGCTCATGCTCGTGCACGGCGTCACCATTGCGCTCGTGCCGTGGCTGCTCGACTCCTCCGAGCTCATCTACGGCCGCCGGTCCCGGCCGATCCCCGGCCAGGACCGTCGCGGCGAGCCCGTGCGTCCCCGTCCGATCCCGCGCAAGCCGCTCGCGCCCGCGACCAAGGAGATCCCCGTGCGGCCCACGCCGGTGGTCGGCGTGACCCCGCCGCAGTCCCGACCGTCCGCTGCACGACGCCGCAAACGCAAGTAGCCGGTGCGGCTCGCACCGGCGGTCTTCCTCGGCGGTGTCGTCGGGACCGCCCTGCGTTTCGGCACCGACCTGGTGCTGCCGCACTCCGCCGACCAGTTCCCTGGCGGGACCCTCGTGGTCAACACGCTCGGCGCGTTCGTGCTCGGCTGGCTGGTTGCCGGGCTCTGGACCCGGCCGGCGGTGCCGCAGTGGATCAAGGCGGCGCTCGGCCCCGGCCTGCTCGGTTCGTTCACGACCTTCTCCGCGGTGATGGTCTCGCTGGTCACCCTCGTCTCCGCCGGCTCCTGGGCGCTGGCCGCGGCCTACCTCGCGGTCACGCTCACGCTCGGCTTCGCGGCCGCCGCTCTCGGGCTCTGGCTCGGCGCCCGGGCGGCCGGGCGTGCGGCGACGGATGCCGGGGGCACCCCGTGAACGCCGGCCTGGTCATCGTCATGCTCGCCTGCGGCGGCGCGGCGGCCGTCATCCGCTACCTGGTCTCGCGCACCCTTCCGCTCGGCCCGGGCGGGCTGCCGCTCGGCGTTCTCGTGGTGAACGTGGCCGGATCGCTCATCGGCGGCGTGGTGCTCGGCCTCGTCGAACGTGCCGCGGTCGGCGACGACGTTCGCCTGGTCGTGCTCACGGGCGTCTGCGGCGGACTGACCACCTTCAGCACCTGGAGCGTCGAGACCGTCGAGCTGATGCTCAAGGGGCGCTGGCGGGCCGGCCTGGCCGGCCTGGCCGGCAACCTCGTGCTCGGGCTCGGCGCCTGCGCAGCGGGGTACCTGCTCGCCCGGTGATGCCCACACGGCAGTGCCGCCTCCCGGCCGGGCGCGGCTAAAGCAGTGCGACGATCTGGCGGGCGATCGTGCGGCCGGCCCGGTGCGCGCCGACCGTGCTCGCCTGGGGTCCATAGCCGGCCAGGAAGATGCGCGGGTCTGTCCAGGATGCCCCGCCGCCGACGGAGAGCCCGCCGGCCTTCTCCCGCAGCTTGAGCGGGGAGAGGTGGCGCAGTTCGGGCCGGAACCCGGATGCCCAGATGATCGCGTCGGCCTCGGTGAACGTGCCGTCGGGCCAGCGCACCCCGGTCGGCTCGATGGCCGCGAACATCGGCCGGGCCACGAGCAGCCCGCGGTCGATCCCCGCGGCGATCCGGCGGCTCACCGGAACGCCGGTGCCGCTGACGATGCTCGGCAGGGCGCGCCCGGCCCGGGCTGCCTCGTCCTGAGCGGCGACCGCGGCGGAGGCCCCCTCGAGTTCGAGCAGCTCGGTGTGGATCCAGTCGATCGGGCGCCTGGCCGCCCAGCTGAGCTCGGCCCCGACGCCCTCGAGCTCGAGGAGGAACCCGATCGCGCTGGTGCCGCCTCCGACGACCACCACGCGCTGGCCGGCGAATTCGTCGGCGGACACGTAGCCCGCTGTGTGCAGCTGCCGCCCGGCGAAGCGATCGGCGCCGGGGTAGTGCGGCACGAACGGAGAGCCCCAGGTGCCCGTGGCGTTGACGAGGAGCCGGGCCGTGGTGTCCCGGTCGCCGTAACCCGGCGAGGTCGTCGACACCACGAGGTCCGCCCGGTGATTGGCCACGGATCGCACGGTGACCGGCCGCACGACCTTCAGCCCGAAGTGCTCCTCATACCGGCGGTAGTAGTCCGCCACGATCTCCCGGGCGGGAAGTGAGCGGTCGGCGGTGTCGAAACTGATGCCGAGTTCAGCCATCCCGGGCAGATCATTGACCCGGTGTGCCGCACCGAGGCGCAGGGACCGCCAGCGATGTTGCCAGGCTCCGCCCGCATCCGGACCGCGGTCGAAGATCACAAAGTCGCGACCAGGGCTAAGCTCGAACTTGCGCAGGTAGTAGGCCACCGAAAGGCCGGCCTGACCGGCGCCGACGATGACAACGGGTACCGTCGCCTCGTTCGCCATCACACCTCATTCCAGCAGGGTGGCCTGTGAACCTCGTCAGCGGGGGTTCAGGCCCATCATGCTAAACTAGCGGCTAGTTTTCACCATTCCGTTCGGCAACTCCCCGGGTGACTCATTCCTCACTCGGCCTGGCATCGTTAGGGGGTCTCGCATGGGGCGCGGCCGTCAAAAAGCAAAGCACACCAAGGTTGCCCGCGAGCTGAAGTATTTCAGCCCGGACACCAACTACAACGCGCTCGAACGCGAGCTCACGGGGCATCCGGTCGAAGACCCGCGCCTCGACGAGGACCTCGCGAAGTGGCCGGAATACGAGGCGTCGAAGCCCGGCAAGGGTGACGAAGACGACGAGCAATACGTCGATACCTACGCGACGGAAGACGAGCAGCGCACGGCGTGATGCCGCGCGATGTGCGCGATGCGAAGCATCGCGAAAGGCGGCAGCCCCAAACCCGGCAGCCTCCAGGAGTGCCACTGCGACCGGTGACCGGTGACCGGTGACCGTGACCGTGAAGTATCCCCACGACTGCCGACCCCCGTCGCCCCCTCGCGCGCGTTACCCCGCGCGCCCCGCGCGCCAACGCAACTCGCCGAGATCTACCTATTCCGTCGAGACCGACTAGCGCGCAGGGCGGTCTCGACCGGAAGGGCAGATCTCGGCGAGGGCAAGTGGGGTCGGCCCCCGCAACTGCCCCCGCCCCGCCGACCGGGTCAGCCCGCGTAGCCGCCGACCAGGCGCACCGCGCCGCCGTTGACGCCCTTGGCGCCCTGTTCGAAGCCCGACAGGTCGTGCGCCGCGGTCGAGACGCGTCCGGCAACCCAGGCGGGGATGCCGTCGGCGGCCAGGCGCGCGATCACGGATGACGCGGAGCCGGCCGCGACGACCGCGAACATGCCGATCCCCAGGTTCCAGGTGCCCTCGGAACTCTCGAGGGAGGAGCCGGCCATCTCGCTGAGCACCCGGAAGACGGGCGACGGCGACCAGGTGGACCGGTCCACCTCGACCCAGGAGCCGAGCGGCAGCACACGGGCGAGGTTGGCCGCGATCCCGCCGCCGGTGACGTGGCTGAGCGAGTGCACCGCCCCGGCGAGCTCGGGGTCGGCCAGCACGCTGAGCAGCGGGCCGCTGTAGAGCCGGGTCGGGGTGAGCAGCACCTCGCCGACGACCCCGCCGAGATCGGCGGACGTGTCGGCGTAGCCGATGCCGCGCTGGGCGAGGATGTGACGCACGAGCGAGTAGCCGTTGGAGTGCAGCCCGGATGACGCGAGTGCGATGACCACGTCGCCCGGCGTGACTCGTTCGGCGCCGAGGACCTGGTCGGCCTCGACCACGCCGGTGGCCGCGCCGGCGACGTCATAGTCGTCGGGGCCGAGCAGGCCGGGGTGCTCCGCGGTCTCTCCGCCGACGAGGGCGGTTCCGGTTTCGGAGCAGGCCCGGGCGATGCCGGCGACGATGTCCGCGATGCGTTCGGGGACCACCTTCCCGCAGGCGATGTAGTCGGTCATGAACAGCGGGCGGGCGCCCACCACGACGATGTCGTCGACGACCATGCCGACCAGGTCCTGGCCGATGGTGTCGTGCTTGTCGATGGCCTGGGCGATCGCGACCTTGGTGCCCACGCCATCCGTCGACGTCGCCAGCAGCGGGCGACGGTAGGAGGTGAGGAACGACACGTCGTAGAGTCCGGCGAAGCCGCCGAACCCGCCGAGCACCTCGGGGCCGTGGGTGCGGGAGACGGCGGCCTTCATCAGGGAGACGGCGAGGTCGCCGGCCTGGGTGTCGACTCCGGCCGCGGCGTATGAAGCGTTGCTCATTCTTGTCTTCCTGGGTCGCCGATCGGGAACGCTCCCGGCATTGCGGGGATGCGGCCCTGGGTCGTTGGTTCTCCGGCCGGGGCGCCGGGGCGGCGCGCAGCGGCCTCGAGCAGGGGCTCGTACTCCGCGTCGGGTCCGGGGTCGCAGCCGTCGGACCCGGCGGGGCGTTCGAGCAGGTTCTTCCCCAGGTGGAGCGCGTCGGGCAGCGGGATCGGGTAGACCCCGGTGAAGCACGCGGTGCAGAGCTTCTCCCGCGGCTGCTCGGTGGCGGCGATCATGCCTTCCGGGGAGAGGTAGCCGAGCGAGTCGGCGCCGATGGCCTGGCGCACCTCGTCGACGCCGAGCCCGGTCGCGATGAGTTCGGCCCGGGAGGCGAAGTCGATGCCGTAGAAGCAGGGCCAGGTGATCGGCGGGCTCGAGATGCGCACGTGCACCTCGGCGGCGCCGGCCTCCCGGAGCATGCTGACGAGGGCGCGCTGGGTGTTGCCGCGCACGATCGAATCGTCGACGACGATGAGGCGCTTGCCCTTGATCACGGCCTTGAGCGGGTTGAGCTTGAGCTTGATCCCGCGCTGGCGGATGGTCTCGGACGGCTGGATGAAGGTGCGGCCGACATACGAGTTCTTGACCAGACCCTGGCCGAACGGGATGCCGGACGCCTGCGCGTAGCCGATCGCGGCCGGCGTGCCCGACTCGGGGGTCGGGATGACGAGGTCGGCCTCGACCGGGTACTCCGCGGCGAGGCGGCGGCCCATTTCCACCCGCGCCTCGTGCACCCCGCGGCCGGCGATGGTGGTGTCCGGCCGGGCCAGGTAGACGTATTCGAACACGCAGCCGGCGGGCTTGGACTCGGCGAACCGCTGCGAGCGCAGGCCGTCTTCGTCGATGATGAGCAGTTCGCCCGGCTCGACCTCGCGCACGAAGCTGGCGCCGACGATGTCGAGGGCCGCGGTCTCGGATGCGACCACCCAGCCGCGTTCGAGGCGGCCCAGCACCAGCGGGCGCACGCCCTGCGGGTCGCGGGCCGCGTACAACGTGGTCTCGTCCATGAAGACGAGGCAATAGGCCCCCCGCAGCCGAGGCAGCACCTCGAGCGCCGTGGCCTCGAGGGTGTGGTCAAGGTCGCCGGTGAACAGCGCCGTGATCACGGCGGTGTCGGTGGTGTTTCCGCGGGCGAGTTCGCCCTCCACCTTCGGGTAGCGTTCGTGCACGAGCTGCAGGAGCTCGGCGGTGTTGGTGAGGTTGCCGTTGTGGCCGAGCGCCACGGTGCCGCCGGAGGTGCGCCCGAGGGTGGGCTGGGCGTTCTGCCAGCTCGAGGACCCGGTGGTGGAGTAGCGGGTGTGGCCGACCGCGATGTGGCCGAGGAGAGTGCTCAGTGCGGCCTCATTGAAGACCTGCGCGACGAGGCCCATGTCCTTGTAGATGAGGATCTTGGAGCCGTCGCTGGTGGCGATGCCGGCCGATTCCTGCCCGCGGTGCTGCAGGGCGTAGAGGCCGAAGTAGCTGAGTTTGGCCACCTCCTCGCCGGGGGCCCAGACGCCGAAGACGCCACAGGCATCCTGCGGACCCTTCTCACCCGGGAGAAGGTCATGACCTAGAAGTCCGTCGCCACCAGCCAAATCGAAGCCTCTTAACTATTTTTACTCTGAGTTGTCGCTGGAATTCGGGGAGTCGGACGGAGCATCCGGAGCCTCCTGGCCGCTCGGCCCATAGGCGCCCAGTCTATCGACGACGACCGTGGTGGCCGAGCGGCCGGCGACCCGGTCGATGACCATGGCGGCCACGGCGCCGACGGTGACGCCGGCCACGACCCCCGCGAGCAGTAGGAATCCGAAGACCTGGCTGGGCGCGAACTCCGCATTCGCCGGGAAGGAGACGGTGAGCACGAGGGCGAGGATGGCGCCGACGACGGCGCCGAGGATCATGAAGTTGAGGTAGCGCGGCGAGCGCCGCACGGTGACCCGGGCCTGGTCGACGAGGATCTCGCCTTCGCCGGACTCCGGGACCTGCTGTTCGGGTTGCTCGGCTGAACTCACCCGTCCATTGTCGCACGCGCGCCGGGGCCATCGGCTGGCTTTTCGCGGTCGCTGGCAGACTGGGCGGATGAACAGGATTGCGGTGCTCGGAAGCGCGAACATGGACCTCGTCGTGCGGCAGCCCCGCCCCGCGAACCCCGGGGAGACGATCATCGGCTCCGCCTTCATGACCGTGCCGGGCGGCAAAGGCCTGAACCAGGCGGTCGCCGCTGCCCGGCTCGGTGCCTCGGTCGACTTCCTCGGCGCGGTCGGAACGGATGCCTACGGCTCGGAACTGCGCGCGCTGCTGGGCTCGGAGGGCATCCGTTCGTCGGGTCTCGCCACGATGCCGGGGGCGACGGGGACTGCCCATATCGCCGTCGTGGACTCCGGCGAGAACTCGATCGTCGTCGTGCCCGGTGCCAACGCGACGGTGACGGGCCTGTCGGAGGCGCAGCGGGAGACGATCGGCGGCGCCTCCCATCTCCTGTTGCAGTGCGAGCTGCCGGTTTCCGCGCTCGTAGCGGGCGTCACCGCCGCGCGGGCGGCCGGAGTGTTCACCGTGTTCACGCCGGCGCCGGTCGTGCCACTGCCGGACGGTTTCCTCGCCGGGGTGGACCTGGTCGTGCCCAATCGCCTGGAATCCGCGGCGCTCACCGGCGAGAGTGACCCGGTGCGCGCGGCCGAGGCACTCAGCGCCGGCGGCACCTGGGCCATCGTCACCCTCGGTGCGGAGGGCTGCGTCGTGGCCTTCGACGGCAGCGTGCTCGGGCTCGCCCCCGCGCGCCCGGTGCGTGCGGTCGACACGACCGCCGCCGGGGATACGTTCGTCGGCGCACTCGTCGCGCGACTGGCGGCCGGTTCGGGCCGCACGAGTGGTGCCGGTGCCGCCGCCGCGGGCGCCGGCGCGGGTACTGGTGCCGATGCCGGCGCGGGCGCGGTTGCGGGGCCCGCGACCGTCAGCGAGGCAGAGATGATCGACGCGGTGCGCTGGGCGACCGTTGCGTCGTCCCTGTCGGTCACCCGTCCCGGTGCGACGAGTTCGATGCCGACCCTGGCCGAGGTCAGCGCGATCCTCCGCTGAGTGCGCCGGATCCCCGCGTCGGCCGCTGCAACCGGGCTGCGCCGCCGGGCTGCTCCTAGCCCAGCGGGAGCGGGAGGTGCGCGGCGAGGTCGGCCCGCTGGCCGGAGGCGTGGATGCGCCCGGTCGCGAGACCGTCGACCCAGGAGAGCGCCCCGGTGGCCAGGGCGAGCCAGGTGGCGGCATCCGTCTCGACCACGTTGGGCGGGGTGCCGCGGGTGTGCCGGGGACCGGCGATGCACTGCACGGCCCCGAACGGCGGCACGCGCACCTCGAGGGTGTTGCCGTTGGCCTCCTCGGAGAGCAGCTGCAGGGTGTAGCGCACGGCGAGGGCACGGATGTCCCGGCTCGCCCCGGGCGCATCCGCCACGTAGCGGCGCACCGCCGCGCGTCCCACCCCGTCGTCGATCCTCGCCTTGGCCATCTCCCCATTCTGCCGTCCTCGCCCGCACCCCGCCCCCACCCCCTTCGCACCCCATTCCGCACCCCCTTCGCGAGAGTGGAACCGAAGTGGGAAACGAGGGAAACCGAGGAGGGACCACGGGCGCGGCATCCGGTAGCCTGAACCGGTGAGAATTCTGGTCCTCGGTTCCGGTGCCCGCGAGCACGCCATCATCACCGCCCTGCTCCGAGAGGAGCCGGCCCACGAGGTCGTGGCCGCACCCGGCAACGCCGGGATCGCCCGGGACGTTCCGGTCGTTCCGCTCGATCCGACCGACCCGGAGCAGGTCACCAACTACGCCAACCTGAACGGTGTCGACCTCGTCGTGATCGGCCCGGAGGCTCCCCTCGTCGCCGGCGTCGCCGACGCGTTGCGCGCCCACGGAATCCCCGTGTTCGGCCCGGGCAAGGCCGCCGCGGCCCTCGAAGGCAGCAAGACCTTCGCCAAACGCATCATGGAAGCGGCCGGGGTGCCGACCGGCCGCGCGGTGCGGGCCGGCACGCTCGCCGAGGCGACGGCGGCGCTCGACGAGTTCGGCTCGCCCTACGTCGTCAAGGCCGACGGCCTCGCCGCCGGAAAGGGTGTGCTCGTCACCGAGGACCGCCCCGCGGCCCTCGCCCACGCCACCCACTGGCTGCAGCACGGCAGCGTGCTGATCGAGGAGTTCCTCGACGGGGCGGAGGTCTCGCTCTTCCTGCTCAGCGACGGCCACACCGTGCTCCCCCTCTCCCCCGCCCAGGACTACAAGCGCCTCGCCGACGGCGACGCCGGCCCGAACACCGGCGGGATGGGCGCCTACTCCCCGCTGCCCTGGCTCGACGCCCGGTTCGGCAGCGAACAGGCCTTCGTCGACGAGGTCATCGAGACCATCGCCCTGCCCACCGTGCGCCGCCTCGCCGCCGAGGACACCCCGTTCATCGGGCTGCTCTACTGCGGCCTCATTCTGACGGATGCCGGCATCCGCGTGATCGAATTCAACGCCCGCTTCGGCGACCCCGAGACCCAGGTCGTGCTGCCCCGGCTCGTCACCCCGCTGTCTGGCCTGCTGCTGGCCGCGTCCACCGGCGCGCTCGGCGGCCTGGCCCGCCCGGTGTTCTCGGCCAACGCCTGCGTCACGGTCGTGCTCGCGAGCGAGAACTACCCGGATGCCCCCGTCACCGGGCGTCCGCTGGCCGGCCTCGACGCGGCATCCGTCGTGCCCGGCGTCACGATCGCGCACGCGGCGACCGCCGTGATCGACGGCGTGCTCGTCTCCACCGGCGGGCGCGTGCTCAGTGTCGTCGCGGTCGGCGACGGCTTCGCCGAGGCCCGAGCCCGCGCCTACGAGGCCCTCGCCCTGATCACCCTCGAGGGCGCCCAGTACCGCACCGACATCGCCGCCCGCGTCGCCGGCTGACACCGTGCGAGAGAATGAAGCCGTGACCTCACTCGACCAGCCATCGACATCCGCCCCCCTCGACCTGCCGGGCTGGCGCCACGCCTACTCGGGCAAGGTGCGCGACCTGTACGTTCCCGCCGGGGCGAACCCGGATGCCCCCGTCGACCTGGCCACCGCCAGCCGGGTGCTCGTCGTCGCCAGCGACCGTGTCAGCGCCTTCGACCACGTGCTCGAGCCCGGCATCCCCGGCAAGGGCGAACTGCTCACCACGCTCAGCCTGTGGTGGTTCGACCAGCTCGCGGGCATCCCCAACCACCTCGTTCCCGACCACACCGTGAACGGAGTCGTGTCGAGCCTGATCCCCGCCGCGGTCGCCGGCCGGGCGATGCTCTGCAAGACCCTGGACATGTTCCCGATCGAGTGCGTCGTGCGCGGCTACCTGACCGGCTCCGGCTGGAAGGAATACCAGGCCAGCCGGACCGTGTGCGGCATCCCGCTCCCCGCCGGGCTGCAGAACGGCGACCGGCTGCCCGAACCGATCTACACCCCGGCCTGGAAGGCGCCGATGGGCGAGCACGATGAGAACATCTCGTTCGAGCGCACCGTCGAGCTTGTCGGCGAGCCGGTCGCGACCGAACTGCGCCGGCTCTCGCTCGAGATCTTCGGTCAGGCCTCCGTCATTGCCGAGAAGGCCGGCGTCATCCTCGCCGACACGAAGTTCGAGTTCGGCGCCGACCGCGTCACCGGCGTGATCACGCTCGCCGACGAGGTGCTCACCAGCGACTCCAGCCGCTACTGGGACGCCGCCTTGTGGCGCTCCGGCAGCACGCCCGAGCAGCGGATGGCCAGCTTCGACAAACAGATCGTGCGCGACTGGCTCTCCGCCCACTGGGACCAGACCGGCACTCCGCCCGCCCTGCCGGAGGACATCATCGCGCGCACCTCCGCCCGCTACCTGGAGCTGCTCGAGCGGCTCACCCACGCCGGGCTCGCCCCGAAGGTCTGATACCCGCCCTGGCCGGGCCGGCACCCGGGCAGCGCAGGGCACCCGGGCACCCGGGCAGCGCGGTCGCCCGCGTCGCGGGGAGTCACGCCCACCCGCCCGGTGCCCCGAAAATGTTACGCTCCCGGCATGCGAATCAAGATGTGCAGTGTCCACGTGAACGATCCCTCGGCCGCGTTCGACTTCTACACATCCGTCCTCGGTTTCGAGGAACTGCTGACCATGCCCGAACACCAGCTCTACGTCGTCAAGTCCCGCGAAGACCCCGACGGCGTCGGGCTTCTGCTCGAGCCGAGCGACAACAAGATCTCCACGAAGTACGCCCAGGGGCTGCGCGCCCTCGGCCTGCCCGTGATCGTGCTCGGCTCGGCCGATGTGCGCGCGGATTACGACCGGCTCACCGCCCTCGGGGTGCGCTTCACCAGCGAGCCGATCACGGATGCCTCCGGCACCTCGGTGCTCTTCGACGACACCTGCGGAAACCTGGTCCAGGTCCACCAGGACTGAGCAGCTCCACCAGGACTGAGCAGCTCCACCAGGACTGAGCGCCCAGCTGCACCAACACGCCCAGCACCGTTCAGCCTTGCGTTGCAGGGCCGACTTGGGGCTAACTCAGGAGAATTGGTTCGCCTGCACGGGCACGGCTGCGGTTTTCCGTCGCAAACCGAAGCTGGCCGAGTGGATCTCCTGAGTTAGCCACCAGCACGACCCGACCAGGGTCGTTCCCGGGCCCGCGCCCTCGCCGCCCCCGAACGGGGCATTCCGGAATACCGGCGGGCCGGCATCCGTTTAAGCCGCTGTGAGCCACTCTGCGAACGACCTCCTTCCCGCCTCCACCGGAATGGGCGCGGTGACCCTCCGGGTGGGCAACCTCGACGCCATGATCGCGTACTACCGGGATGCGGTCACCCTCACGCTGCTCAGCCAGCACGGCGCTGTCGCCGTGCTCGGCCGCGGCAGCACGCCGATCGTCATCCTGCAGCACACCCCGGAACTCGCCGCGGCCGAGCCGCGCTCGAGCGGGCTGTTCCACACCGCTATCCTCTTCGACACCCAGGCGCAGCTCGCCGCGGCCGTCTACTCGGTCGGCACGAAGCATCCGGGCACGTTCACCGGCAGCGCCGACCACCTGGTCAGCCAGGCGTTCTACTTCACCGACCCGGAGGGAAACGGGATCGAACTGTACTGGGACCGCGACCGCACGGCGTGGAGCTGGTCGCACGGCCAGGTCGAGATGGCCACCCTCTACCTGGACCCGAACGAGTTCATCGGCGAGCACCTCACCGAGGCCGGCCAGGCCGATCCCTCCGCGGGCAACGCCATCGTCGGGCACGTGCACCTCTCCGTCGGCGACGTGGCCACGGCCCGCCAGTTCTACGTCGACCGGCTCGGCTTCGAAGCGACGGCGTCGCTCGGCGGCGCGGCCCTGTTCGTGTCCGCGGGCGGCTACCACCACCACATGGCGATGAACACCTGGAACAGCGCCGGCGCAGGCAAGCGCCGGCTCGCGCTCGGGCTGGGCGAGGTGGACATCATCCTGCCGACGGTCGACGACATCGGCGCGCTGGGCGAACGGATGAGCCACTTCGGCGTGGAGACCCGCCACGATGGGCAGACCCTCGGCTTCGACGACCCGTGGGGCAACCAGATCGTCGTCCGCAACGCGTAGCGTTGCGAAAGACGGCAGCCCCTACCCCGGCAGCCTGACACCCGGGGAAGAACAGGCCGAGCACACCCGCGTGGGCGGCCACGTTCTAGACGGTCGCGGCCTTTATCAGGCTCCCGGGGCCGAGGCCGGCCCTGCCGGCGGTCGGGTGGCGGCCCGCTTGCCGCGGCGGGACAGCCCGTGCACCGCGGCCTGGAACTCGCGCGCGCCGAGAGGGCGCCCCGGCAGTTTCGGGCGGTCCAGGTCTTTCGAGCGCAGCCCGTCGAGCACGATCGAGAGTTGCCGGCGCCACTGGCCGGTGTAGCCGCCGCCGAGGGTGCCGAGGGAGCCGACCATGGTGACCAGCACGGCCAGGTCGACCGCGTCGACGTCCGGGCGCAACGCACCGTCTCGCTTGGCCTGGGCCACGAGCGCCGCGATCACGGCCTGGAAGTCCTTGCCCTTGCCGAGCGTCGGGTCGATGGTCTCCATCCGCTTGAGGATGAAAGGGAGGGCCGGGTCGGCGACGAGCCATTCGGCCACCCGCTCGGTGTAGACGACGATGCCGTCCCACGCGGTGGGGGCCGCGGCGATCTCATCCTTGACCGTGGCGAGTTCGGCGAGCGCGATCTCGTGCAGCGCGCGGATGAGGTCGTCCCTGGTCGGGAAGTTGCGGTACAGGGTGGCCACACCCACGTCGGCGCGGCGAGCGATCTCCTCGAGCGACGCGTCGACACCGTGCACGGCGATCAGGGCGCGGGCCTCCAGGAGGAGACGTTCGCGGTTCTGCCGGGCGTCACGCCGTCTCGGCTGCACCCCGTCCTGCTGGGTCGGTTCGGGCGAAGTCATGGGCTTGATTCTAGGACCCTTACCTCCGACTTCGCGGAGGGGATCCTCCACGACCCGGGTTCTAGGTCGGTCATGTTGCGTCCACCGGCGTGTCCCACCAGAATGCAATCAACGAAACCTGGCACCGCGGCCCGATGCCGGCCGTGCGGAACGGAGCTGGAATGCCGGTCGAGAACAACACCCGGGAGTTCGATCCGGAGATAGTGACCGACTTCCGGGAGCGGATGAGCTACGGCGCTTACCTCGACCTGGACACCCTGCTCGGCGCCCAGAAACCGGTGAGCAGGCCGGAGCACCACGACGAACTCCTCTTCATCATCCAGCACCAGACCACTGAACTCTGGCTCAAGCTCGTGCTGCACGAACTGCGGGCCGCCACGGAGCACCTGCGCCTGGACCGGATCTCCCCGGCCCTCAAATGCATCGCCAGGGTCAAGCACATCCAGCGCACACTCACCGAGCAGTGGTCCGTGCTCGCGACCCTCACCCCGAGCGAATACGCCGAGTTCCGGGGGGTTCTGGGCAACTCCTCCGGGTTCCAGTCCTATCAATACCGGGCAGTGGAGTTCGCACTCGGCAACAAGAACCGGCGGATGCTCACCGTGTTCGAGAGCGACGAGACGGCGCATGCGCTGCTCACCGAGATGCTCGAGGCGCCGAGCATCTACGACGAGTTCCTGCGCTACCTGCACCGGCAGGGATTCTCCGTTCCCGCCGCCGTGCTCGACCGGGACGTCACCGAGGCCTGGGTGCTGCACCCGGAGCTGGTGGCGGTCTTCCGCGGAATCTACGAGAACGCCACCCTGCACTGGGGTGCCTACGAGGCCTGCGAGGAGCTCGTCGACCTCGAGGACAACTTCCAGCTCTGGCGGTTCCGGCACCTCAAGACGGTGCAGCGCATCATCGGCATGAAGCACGGCACCGGCGGCTCGAGCGGCGCCGCCTTCCTGCAGAAGGCGCTCGAGCTCACCTTCTTTCCCGAGCTGTTCGCGGTGCGCACGGAGCTCGGCACGTGAGCCGCGGGCGTCGACCTCCCTCATGAGCGGCACCGTCTTCCCCGGCTTTCTCGACGCGCACGTGCACCTGGCCCTGATCGACCCTGCCGGCCTGGCCTCAAACGGCATCGCCAGGGTGCTCGACCTCGGCGGGCCGCACCGGGCACCGGAGACGGATGCGGACGGCTCCGGCCCGCAGACGGCCTTCGCCGGCCAGTTCCTCACCACGCCGGGCGGCTACCCCGCCCGGCAGGGGTGGACCCCGGCCGGCAGCGTCTGCGAGGTGGCGCGCGCCACGGACGCCGCCGCGGCCGTGGACCGGCAGCTCGCGGCCGGCGCATCCGTGATCAAGGTCACCCTGAACACCGCGGCCGGCCCGGTGCTGCCCGGCGACGTGCTCGCGGCGATCGTCGCCAGGGCGCACGAGCGCGGCGTGCTCGTCGTCGCCCACGCGGAGGGCGCCGGCCAGGCCGGGGACGCGTACGCCGCGGGCGTCGACGTGCTCGCGCACACCCCGTTCGACGAGCGCCTGGACGACGACCTCATCGCCGCGATGGCCGGCCGGATGACCTGGATCAGCACCCTCGACATCCACGGCTGGGGCCGGCCCACCGACGACTTCGCCCGGGCGAGCGACAACCTTCGCCGGTTCCACGCCGCCGGCGGCCAGGTGCTCTACGGCACGGACCTCGGCAACGGCCCGCTCCCGGTCGGACTCAACCGGCGCGAGCTCGACGCCCTGCTGGCCTGCGGCCTCTCCCCCGGCGAACTCCTCCGCGCCCTGACCCGCGACTCCATCGGCCGGTTCCCCGGCGCCCTCCCGCGCACCGGCGCGGGCCTCCCCGCCACGGTCATCCCGGGCGAGCGCCCCGGCGACCCGGGCGATTTCACCCGCTGGCTGTGCACGGCACGGGTGGTCCCGGCTGCGGACGCCGGGGAAGTCGGTCATCATGGGAGCCTGCCGCATCAGCCGTTCGAGACCGAGGAAACCAGATGACCCCCAGCACCGAAAGCAGCCACGCCGGCCTCGGCGGCCAGGACGCCCAGCTCGCCTTCGCCCGCCGGATGGACCGCATCGACGGCCTCGCGCACTACCGCCGCCAGTTCGTCGGCACCGACGGCGTCGGCGACGCCACCCCGAACCCGTTCGCCTACCTCGACGGCAATTCCCTCGGGCGGCCGAGCCTGGCCAGCGTGGCCCGGATCACCGAGTTCCTCACCCACGACTGGGGCACCCGACTGATCCGCGGCTGGGACGAGCAGTGGATGGACCTGCCGCTGAAGATCGGCGACGACCTCGGCCGCGCCGCGCTCGGCGCCGGGCCCGGCCAGGTGTTCGTCGGCGATTCCACCACCGTGCTGCTCTACAAGCTGGCCCGCGCGGCGGTCGACTACCGCCGGATCGACACCGAGCCGGTGCGCACCGAGATCGTGCTCGACACCGACAACTTCCCCACCGACCGGTACCTGCTCGAGGGCATCGCCGCCGAGCGCGGGCTCACCCTGCGCTGGATCCACGCCGACCCCGCCTCCGGCGTCACCGTCGACCAGGTTCGGCAGGCGGTCGGCCCGCAGACCGCCCTCGTGCTGCTCAGCCACGTCGCGTACCGCTCCGGCTTCCTCGCCGACATGCGCACCATCACCGAGCTGGTGCACACCGCCGGCGGGCTCGTGCTCTGGGATCTCAGCCACTCGGTCGGGTCGGTGCCGGTCGAACTCGACCTCTGCGACGTCGACCTGGCCGTGGGCTGCAGCTACAAGTACCTGAACGGCGGCCCGGGTGCCCCCGCGTTCGGCTATGTGCGGCGCGACCTGCAGGACGTGCTCACCCAGCCGATCCAGGGCTGGATGGGAACGAAGGATGTCTTCACGATGGGCCCGGGGTATGTGCCGGCCGACGGCATCCGCCGCTTCATGAGCGGAACTCCCGCCATCGTCGGAATGCTCGCCATGCAGGACACCATCGCCATGATCGAGGAGGCCGGCATCGAACAGGTGCGGGCCAAATCGGTGGCGCTGACCGAGTTCGCGCTCAGCCTGGTCGACACCTGGCTGGTGCCGCTGGGCGTGCGGGTGACTTCCCCGCGGGAGCACACGCACCGGGGCGGACACGTGACGATCAACCACCCGGCCATGCGGCAGGTCACGAAGACGCTCTGGGAGCACGACGTGATCCCCGATTTCCGGGGCCCCGACGCCCTGCGGATCGGGCTCTCGCCGCTCAGCACCAGCTTCGTCGAGACCTTCGAGGGCGTCGCCGCGATCCGTGACGTGCTCCGCGGGGTGCTGCTCGGACAGAGCGGACTCGCGGACGGCGCCGAGGCCGGTCGCAGCACCCCTGCCGGCCTGTAGAATCGTGGAATCCACCCCCCGACGTCTCCGGAGTGAACCATGCCAACAATCGTCGTAGAAGTTATGCCCAAGGCCGAGCTGCTTGACCCGCAGGGCAAGGCCGTCGCCGGCGCTCTCGGCCGCCTCGGCAAGAGCCGGTTCACCGGCGTGCGCCTGGGCAAGCGGTTCGAGATCACCGTCGCCGGGCACATCGACGACGCCGTGCTGGCCGAGATCCAGGAACTCGCCGACACCGTGCTCTCCAACTCCGTCATCGAAGACGTCGTCGGCATCCATGTGCTGGAGGCACCCGCCGGAGAGACCCACTGATGCGCGTCGGAGTCGTCACCTTCCCCGGCTCGCTCGACGATCGTGACGCGCAGCGTGCGATCCGCCTGGCCGGCGCGGATCCCGTCGCCCTCTGGCACGGCGAGCACGACCTGCACGGCGTCGACGCCCTGGTGCTGCCCGGCGGTTTCAGCTACGGCGACTACCTGCGCGCCGGCGCCATCGCCAGCCTCTCCCCGATCATGGCCGAGGTCATCGACGCCGCGAACAAGGGGATGCCGGTGCTCGGCATCTGCAACGGCTTCCAGATGCTGACCGAGGCACACCTGCTCGAGGGTGGCCTGATCCGCAACGACCACGGTTCCTTCATCTGCCGGGACCAGCAGCTGCGCGTGGAGAACACGGCCACCGACTGGACGAGCGGCTTCACGGCCGGCCAGGAGATCACCGTCCCGCTCAAGAACGGCGAGGGCGGCTTCATCGCCTCCGCCGATATGCTCGCGCGCCTCGAGGGTGAGGGACACGTCGTCGTGCGCTACCTCGGCCTCAACCCGAACGGTTCCCTGAACGACATCGCGGGCATCACGAACGCCCGCGGCAACGTCGTCGGGCTGATGCCGCACCCCGAGCACGCCGTCGAACCCGGCTTCGGCCCCGACACCGCCGACGCGATGCGCAGCGGCGTCGACGGTCTCACCTTCTTCAGCTCGGTGATCCAGCGGGTGCTCGCAACCGCGTAGGGCTTCCCGGCGGCGACCCGGTGGTCGGGCCCGTCGAGACCCGAGAAAAATCGAATATACTATCGATTTCTTTAGGAATACAGTGACAAATTCTCGACTTTGTGTTCGATTCGGCGTACACTGGTGGCATGGCAGGAGCCTCGGATCCGCAGTCACAAGCCGCCCCGGCAGGGGCGGCGAATCGGTCAGCGTTCGGCCTGACCGGCTCGGAGTCGACTGCCGCCCCGGCCGGGTCTGTTCCGGTCGGGTCTGATCCGGTCGGCGCCGGGCCGGCGCAACTGATCGGGCGGGCGCGGGAGGCCGTAGCCGCGGCCCTGGACGGGATCGCGTTCGGGCTGCTCAGTGACG
>NZ_SOFM01000049.1:0-149354 GCF_004402705.1 Cryobacterium mannosilyticum
CTATCGCCTGCGCATGCCGGTAACTGATCACCCCGTCATGCAGGGCCGCCCGGGTTGCGGGGAGGTCCTGGACCAGGGCCTTACTCTCCGCGAGCAGGGTCTCCGCGCTGCGCTCCGGGATCCGCAGCGTCACGGCCAGCTCGCTGGAGAGTTCCCGCTTCGCGATCTCCTCCCGGCTCCACAACGCTTGCGGTCCCCGCGGGATCTCCGCCGCGTGCGCCTCGCTGAACCGGCGGGTCTGATCGATCAGCTCCGCCCGGAACGCGAAGCACTGCGCGATCACCCGGTCCGCGACCGCGACCGCGTCAAAGAGCAGTCCGAGCTGCTGCTGGGTGGTGCTCACCAGGGTGACCATACCCGCNGCCCCACACCAGGGTGTGGATAACCTGATCAAACCCGCATTGTGGAGGACAAGCCTGCAGTGATTTCGACAGGCTCGATCACCGTCGGAGGTCGAGCCGGTCGAGACCCGACGGGCGGTCAGACCAGCGGGAGCACCTCCGCGGTGCTGGTCACCGTGGCGAAGCCTCCGGCGGCCAGGTTCAGGGCGGTCATCCGCATGACCTCGTCGGCCGTGGCCGACAGAGGGGCCCCGTTCCGCGGCGCCAGCTCGACCAGGCCGAAGGTGCGGGTGGCGTCCAGGGGAACGATCACGTCGTAGCCGAGGTTGCCGCCCATCCGGGCGGTGGTCTCCACGCACATATTGGTCTGGATGCCGCAGATCACGAGCTGGTGGATGCCCTGCAGCCCGAGCCACCGGTGCAGGTCGGGGTCGCCGATGAAGGCCGAGTTAACATTCTTGGTCACCAGCAGGCTGGCCGGGAGCGCGGCGATGCTCGGTTTGAGCGCGTTCCCCGGCTTCCCCGGATGGAGCGACGACCCCGCAGCCTTGCTGTCGTGGCGCACGACGACGATCGGCCGGCCGGTCGAGATCCAGGCTGTTGCGAGGGCGTCGATGTTGGCCTCGCAGCCGAGATTGGTGGTGGAGCCCCACTCGGACTCGTCGAATCCCTGCTGCACATCGATGATGACGAGTGCCGCGTTCGTGTCAATGCTGGTCATTCCTCCATCAAACCCCCTTTCGGCGGTCTCGCGCACCGTGGCGGGCATCCGTTTCGGACCAGGACCACCTGCCCCGTCCGGCGCCGGTTCCACGCTGCGTCCCAAGACGAGCAGAGTGATTCCCTTCGACATCCCCATCGACGATCCCGACCGTGCCGATGCCGGCTACCTGGGAAGGAGCCGCAACCCGATCGACGTGGTGATCGGCTCCCGCTGCCCGCCGGAGTGCACGATGTGCGAACCGTCGACGGTGAGCTGGCTGGCGTGACAGCGGAGGGCGGCGGTCACGGTGGACAGGTGCCGGTCGAGCACAAACCACTCGCCGTCGGCGGCGGGCTCGTACAGGATCTCCGCGAACGGCGTACCCACCGCGCGGCACGCGGCGAGTGCGGCATCGTGCATCCGCACATGGTCGGGGTGCCCGTAGCCCCCTCCACTGTCGTAACTGACAACGAGCGCCGGCCGCTGCGCCAGGATGAGGGCCGCGACATCCGCCGCCACCTCAGCCAGGGGTGCGATCGCGAGGGCGTCGCCGTCGACGTCGCGCGCGGGGCCGGCCAATCCCGGGCGGATCCAGGTCATGCCCGAGTCTCGATAGCGGCGCGGGGCCAGGCCGGCTGCCCGGGCGGGCGGCTCACCGAGCCAGAATCGGTCGGCGACCCCGAGCGCGGCCGTGGCCCGCTGCAACTCCTGTTCGCGTGCCGTGGTCAGCGCGGCCGTGCCCTCGAGGCCCGAGAGCGGCCCCGGAACGACCTCACCACGTTCGCCGCGGGAGGCGGTGAGCAGCGACACCCGGATGCCGTGAGCAACCAGTTCCGCGATCAGGGCGCCGGTGGAGATCGTCTCATCGTCGGGGTGAGCGTGCACGAAGAGCACGGAGGCGCCCAGGCCCAGCAGGCTCACGCGATCGCGAGGTGCTGGTGGTGGTCGGCGCCGGGGTCGGTGAGAGCACGGTAGACGACCAGCAGGCCTGCGGCCGAGCGGGGCCAGTCCAGGTCTTCAGCGTGCTCGCGCCCCGCGACGGACAGGCGTCTGGCCAGGCCGGGGTTCGACAGGATCGTGGTGATGGCGCCGGCCCAGGCGGCGGGGTCGCGCGACTCGAGCACCACACCGGTGTCGCCGTGGAGGACGGCCTCGCGCAGGCCGCCGGATGCCGCGGCGACCACGGGCACGCCGCTCGCCGCGCCTTCGAGGGCGACCAGGCCGAACGTCTCGGAGTGGGAGGGGATGAGCACCACACGAGCATCGCGCAGCAGCGCGGCCAGCGCGATCCGGGACTGCGGGCCGACGAACCGCACTCCGGCTGCGATCCCGTGCCGGGCCGCGAGCGCCGTGAGCTCGTCGACGTATCCGTTGAAGTCGGCCGAGGCGTCCCCGGCGATGACCAGCTCGGGGCGCACCGCTTCCGGGACCGCCGCGATCGCCTCGATCGCCAGGTCAAGGCCCTTCAGCGGTTGCAGACGCGCGGCCACGACCGCATAGCCGCGGCCCGCGGCGGGTTCCGGCGCGGTCGGACGGAAGAGGCTCCCGTCGACGCCCGGCGGCACGATGGCGACACGGTCCGGTGAGCCGCCGAGGCGTTCCACCACGGTCTCGGCCTCGGCAGCGCTGATCGCCACGACGGCGTCGGATTCGCGGGCGAGCCAGGCCTCTCCGGCCATCCGCCCGGGGGATTCCGGGCGTTCCCCGGCGGACAGCGGGGTGGACTCGTCGGCCGCGATGCTGTGGAAGCTCTGCACATGGGGCACCCCGCGGAGGCGGGCGAGGGGCAGGGCAGCCATCCCGGAGAACCAGTGGTGGGAGTGGTAGATGTCGTAGGGGCCGAGGGCGCTCATCCGCACACGGAACTCGTCGATGAACGCCTCGTGGTCGCCCTTCGCCACGGGTTCCGCCGGGCCGGCGTCGAGGTACCGCAGGGTGACCCCCGGGGTGAGCTGCACATTGCCGGCCAGTTCGAATGACGAGCGCCGGGTGAGGATGTCCACGGTGTGGCCGGCCGCGGCCAGGGCCTCCGCCTGGTGGCGGACCACGACGTTCATGCCGCCGGCATCGCCCGAACCGGGTTCCGCGCCCGGCGAGGTGTGCAGGCAGACGAGCGCGATGTGGAGGGGAGGCAACGGGTGAGACACCAGAAGATCGTAGCCCAGCAGATTCGGCGTTCTCTGGGAAGTATTCCCCCGCGCCCGCAGCCCGGCGGATAGGCTGCGGGAATGGGGACCAGGGGAAAATTCTGGAAGGTCGGCCCGACAATTGCGTTGGCCGTGTCGGTTTCAGTGATCCTGCTCGTGGTCGTGATCATCAGCCTGAACCTGCGCACGGACAGGCCGACCACCCGCGCAGGCGTGATCGAGGAAGTGCTGGTCGACGTCGATTCGATCGCGGCGACGCTCCCCGCGGGCACCGTCGTCTCCACCTCGGACGCGAGCGCGGGCTCCGACTGCCCGGACGGCAGCGGCGGGGAAGAGGTCGCCGTGTCCCGCACGATGACCGTCGGGCCCGACTTCGACCGCTATGCCTGGGTCGACAGCGTCGCCCGGCACTATGAGGGAATGGGCTGGAGCGTCACCGCGAAGACCCTGGACAACCGCGACCACATCGCACTCAAACTCGTCGGCCAGCACCTCCTGACCTACCGGGTCACCGTCACGGACGAGACCGGCGTCCCGCAGGTGATCATCCGCTCCACCTCCCGGTGCACGGAGCCGGCGACTTCCATGAGAACCGGAGAAAACCGATGAGCACCGATCACACCCCGGTCACTCGGGCCCTTGAGGCCTACGGAGCCGCCGTCCGCGCGAAGGATGTCGACGCGTTCGTCGACATCCATGCCGATGACGTGCACGTCTTCGACGCGTGGGGCCGGTGGGAGCACGTCGGCATCGCCGCCTGGCGGGCGATGGCGACCGAGTGGTTCGGCTCCCTGGGCGCCGAGCTGGTCGACGTGACCTTCACCGAGGTGCGCTCCTCCATCGGCAGCGACGTCGCCTAGGCGGCGGCCGCAAGCCCTGCCGCGAGCGGTGTCGTCGGCCTGCCGATGAGGCGAGCAAGGTCCCCGCTGGTCTCGCCGAGCAGGCCGTCACGGATGTTGGCGTCGAGCCCGACGACGAATCCCACCGTGCCCTCGTCCAGCCCGAAGCCCGCGAGCAGTTCCGCGTGCTCCGCCGGTGCGAGGTTGCGGAAGGCCACGTCCGTGCCGATCAGTGTTCCGATCGTCGCCGCTAGTTCGGCGAAGTCCCAGGCGTGGTCGCCCGAGAGCTCGAGGGTGCGACCGGCGAGGGAGCCGTCCAGGAGGGCGACCGCCGCGGCATCCGCGTAGTCGGCCCGGCTGGCGCTGGCGACCCGCCCGGCGCCGACGCTCGCGACGATCTCGCCTGACTGGCGCGCCTTCTCGATCTCCCCGGCGTAGTTCTCGGTGTACCAGCCGTTGCGGAGGATCGTGAACGGAACCCCGGACGCGACCAGGAACTCCTCGGTCGCCTTGTGCTCGGGCGCCAGCAGCAGGTCCGAGGTGGTGGCCTGGGGTGCGCTCGTGTACACGATGCGGCCCACGCCGGCCTCCCTGGCCGCCGTGATCACGGTCGAGTGTTGGAGGAAGCGCCGGCCGAGTTCGGAGCCGGACACCAGGGCGAGCACGTCGCCGGGCCCCACGACCGCCGTCACCGTCTCGGGCCGCGCATAGTCGAGCACGGCCGTCCTCACGCCGAGGGCGGCCAGCGCCGCCAGCTTGCCCTCGTTTCGGGCGGTGGCGATGATGTCGGCGGGAGCCGCGCCCCGGGCGAGCAGGGACTCGATGATGAGACGGCCGAGGTGGCCGGAGGTTGCCGTGACGATGTATGACATGGGATGCCTTTCGGTTGCTTGCCGGTGTCAACGAACGGCCGGTTCCATTACTTCCCCAACGCGGGTACCCACTTTTTTGTAAGCTACCCACATGAAGGTAAGTTTTGAGGTTTCCCGCGCCCGGCCCGGCGCGGTCGGCGGCCTGTATCCGGCGAAGTGCGCCACCCGCACGGTTCTCGACCATGTGACCAGCAAATGGGGCGTGCTGGTGCTGCTGGCGCTCGAGCAGGAGTCCCTCCGCTGGGGAGAACTGCGGCGGTCCATCGAGGGCATCAGTGAGAAGATGCTCGCGTCGACCCTGCGCACGCTCGAGGCGGACGGTTTCGTCAACCGGGAGGCGCAGGCAACCATCCCGCCGCGCGTCGACTACGAACTGACCGAGCGGGGCCGGCAGGTCACCCGCCGCCTGCTGCCGCTGATGGACTGGATCGCCGATAACGCCGACGAGATCGTGGCGCCAGGAGAGTGAAGCGACCTAACGGGTCGTGACGGTGCCGCCGAGTGAGGCGATGGCGCGCAGCGCTCGGGGGCCGGCAGCGAACCAGGCCACGACCATCACGGCCAGCGACGCAGCGAAGATCCAGAACCCGATCCAGCCTTCGTCACTCGTCGCCGCGTACATGTGGTTCAGATTGCGGAGGGCGCCGGTCGCGAGAACCAGCGTGACATGCACCGCGATGAAGACCAGGAAGAAGACCATCACGCCGACATGCACGACCCGGGTCGCGGCGATCGGGACCAGTCTGCTGAGCCTGCGCGACGTCCAGAGCGGTGACAGTCGGATGCCGGTGGCGAGGGCGAGAGGCGCGGCCACGAACACGATGCTGAAGTAACTCAGCGTCTGCAGGGCGTTGTAGTTGACCCAGCCGTCGCCGACGGGCCAGCCGAGTGACGCGTACTGGATCAGCGCCGAGACGGCGTTCGGGAAGATGTCCCAGCTGACCGGCACGATCCGCAGCCACTGGCCGGTGGCGAAAAGCAGCACGTAGAAGAGCAGCCCGTTGAGCACCCAGAGGGCGTCGACGGTGAGGTGCAGCCAGACGTTGATTCCCATCCGGGTCGGTGCCCGCCGGGTGCGCAGGGCGCCGGTGTTCCGCCGGGTCCAGAACACGGTCGGACGCCCGGCCGTGCGCACCTGCCAGCCCGAGCGCACGATGAACAGGATGAAGAAGACGTTCAGGCCGTGCTGCCAGGCCAGCCAGGCAGGAAAACCGACGGGTGCCCCGGCCGGCAGCGCGGAGGCACCGGGATAGTCGACCAGGAAGGACTCGACCGCGGGCAGGGCGCGAATGCCCTTCGCGGCGAGCACGGCCGCGGCAAGGGAGAGGACCGCGACGGGCACGGCCCAGGCCAGGGTGAACCGGATGCTCCGGCCCGACCCGAAGAGCCGGGAGTTCTCCACGGTCACCGTTCGCCCCGCCGGGCGATCGCGTTGTGCGGCATGAAGTCGGGTCTTCCTGGTCAGGCGGAAACGGTCGGCTGGCCGGCGCGCGGGGCGCCGACTATGCCATCATCGACCATTTCATCCTCCGGGGCGCGTTCGCTTCGTAAAGCAACGAAACCTGGGCGTCCCGATGGGTGGAGCCGCGAAGTCGCAGCCCGCGCGCGCAACGGTTTCTCTACTGCGGCCGGAGAACGATCTTGCCGATGTGCCGGCGTTCGGCGAACTCCTTCTGGGCGTCCGCGATCTCGGCCAGGGGGAATGTGCTGCTGATCTGAGGCCGGACCTGGCCGTCGCGAGCGAGCCCGACCAGCCGGCGGAAATGGACCCGTGTGTGCATGGAAGAACCGATCAGCTGCACATTATGGAGGTAAAGGCGGCGCAGGTCGAACTCGACGACCGGCCCGGCCACGGCGCCGGCGATCACCCAGCGGCCGTTGTCGCGGAGCAGCGGCATCATCGCGGCGAGCCCTGGCCCGCCGGCGATGTCGGCAACCACGTCCAGACCGCGGGGGGCCGCGGCACGGATCCGGGCCAGGACGTCGGGTGAATCCCGGTTGAAGACCTGGGCAGCCCCGTTCGCGAGCACGGCGTCTCCTTTGGACCCGCTGGTGATCGCCAGTACGTGCGCTCCTCGAGCCGCCGCGAGCTGGACCAGCGCGAGTCCGACGCCCCCGGAGGAGCCCGTCACGAGCACCGTCTCGCCCGAGCGCACGCTCGCGCGCTCCAGCATCCCGATCGCGGTGCCGAACGCGACCGGCAGGCACGCCAACTGCTCGTCGGACAGCGGCGAGTCCTGCACGTCGTGCGCATGCGAGGCAGCCACGGCGACGTACTGTGCGAACCCGCCGTCGGCCTCGCTGCCGAGGTAGCCCACCGGTGACGCGTCGTCGTCATCGGAGCCGTAGAGAGCCGGGTCGACGAGCACGCGGCGCCCCACCGGGTCACCGGTCACGCCCGGACCGACCTCCACGACGACGCCGGCGATGTCGCCGCCCTGGATGCGCGGGAAATCGAACGCGCCCAGCCACCCGGCCTGCGCCGCCGGGTCGTCGGGCAGCCCGTATGCGCCCTGACGGGTCCACAAATCGGTGTTGTTGACCGCAGCCGCAGTGACTCTCACCAGTACCTGACCGTGTTGCGGCCGGGGGCGGGGCCAGTCGTGGTGCAGCTCGAGTGCGTCGGGGCCGCCGAATCTGGTCAGTACGGCCGCGGTCATGGTGTCCATCGGTCAAGCCTGCCAGCCTCGGCGGGATTGTGCGAAAGCAGCCTCGCGGCTGAGGCGCGGTGAGACGCCCGGAAGCCCGGTCAGCAGGTTGCGAGCATGGAGGTGATCGCGGGCTCCTCAACACCCTGCGACCGCTCTAAGCCACTGCGGCCACTGCGGCCAGGGCGTCTCGGGCGCGGCTCAGGGACGACCCGAGCCCCCATTCGACGGCCAACCGATCCAGTTCGGCTGCCCGTTCGCCGGTGCCGACCCGGATGCGCGCGTCGAAGTCGGGCAGGTCGAGGTCGCGGACGACCTTCACCACGGCCGGGGCGACCCTGAGGTAGGCGGCGGCGGCGGCGATCCTGGCTCGCACGGGCGCGGCCATCCCCGACGCGGGGTCTGCCGCTGCCGCGACGATCCCGTCGAGGCTGCCGAAGCTGGCCAGCAACGCGGCCGCCGTCTTCTCGCCGACGCCGGGCACGCCGGGCAGCCCATCGGAGGCGTCGCCGCGCATCGCGGCGAAGTCCGCGTACTGCGCCGGGCTGACTCCGTACTTGGCCCGGAGCGTGACATCCGTCAGGATCTCCAGCCGGGCCATGCCGCGCCCGGTGTAGATCACCCGCACGTCGCGGGAGTCGTCGACCAGTTGGAAAAGGTCCCGATCCCCGGTGACGACGTCCACCGGAATCGGGGAATGCGAGGCCAGCGTGCCGATGACATCGTCCGCCTCGTGGTCCGGGGCGCCGATCACCGGCACCCCGAGCGCGCCGAGCACCTCACGGATGACCGGGACCTGAGGAACGAGCAAGTCCGGAACGTCCTCGATCGGGTGGCCGACGGCATCCGTCGGCTGCGCAGCGGCGACCCGGTGGGTCTTGTAGGTGGGAATCAGGTCCACCCGCCAACCGGGGCGCCAGTCGTCGTCCCAGCAGGCAACGATTTCGGTCGGCCGGAACTCCGAGGCGAGCCGGGCGATGATGTCGAGCAGCCCCCGGACGGCGTTCACGGGCGCGCCGTTCGGCGCCTGCACGGAATCGGGCACCCCGTGGAAGGCACGGAAGTACAGGGCGGCGGTGTCGAGGAGCATCAGGCGCTCGCGGTGATCGGTCACGGCGGCATCCTCCCACACTGGCAATCTGAATGCGATCGACCCCGCCAGATGGTGAACAATCGGGAGATTGGGCCTTCGGCTCCCTGTTCATCCTCGGCTTTCCCCTCGTCGCGACCTGTGCAGGAATCGGTGCGGCGCAGCACTCGGAGCGTGGGCAGCTGCTGGCGTGATCATCCGATAGCGGATTGATCCGTTCGGCTCATGTCGCCCGTCGCCGGGGCAGAGCCCGTCGGGCCGTACCGCAGGAGAACAGTGCCCTTCCTCGACGGGGCCGCGGCGCTGAGCAGCTCAAGGGACAGAGGTGGTCCGTCGGCGGTGAAGAGGCGTTTGCCGGGACCGAGCACGATCGGGTAGACCCACAGATTCAACTGGTCGAACAGGCCGTCGGCGACGAGAGTGCGGGCGAAGTCGATGCTGCCGATCACGTGGATCTCCCGGTGTCGCTCGCGCAGAACACCCATTTCCGCGGCGAGGTCGCGGCCGAGCAGATGCGAGTCGCGCCAGGTGAGCTCCGGCGCGCCCCGCGAGGCGACGTACTTGGGGATCGCGTCGAACTTGCGCGCGATGTCGGCGTCGGGTCCCTCGAGGTGATGCGGCCAGTAGCCAGCGAAAATGTCGTAGGTGCGCCGTCCGAGTATCAACGCGTCCATCGCGTGGATCCCCTCCGCTATCTGGGCGCCGTCGGTGTCGTCAATCAGGGGCGCCTGCCAGCCGCCGAAGGCGAATCCGCCGTCGGTGTCTTCGTCGGGGCCGCCGGGAGCCTGGGCGACCCCGTCGAGCGTGGTGAAGAGGTCGATGTGAATACGACCGGTCATGGAGATCTCCTATCGTCGCGGCAGGACGCCGTGATCACGTCGCATGACGCGACCAACGCCGTACGGCTTCCTAACGTCTAAGGGAACGACACCTAGCTGACGGCTCTCTCCAGCAACGCCACCAGTCGCTTCTGATCGGCGGCGGTCAGCCTGGTCACGGCGTAGGAGCTCGGCCAGAAATTGCCTTCGTCGAGGTTCGCGTCCTGCTGAAAGCCGATGGTGGCGTACCTCCCCTTGAACTTGGCGGCGCTCTGGAAGAACACCACGACCTTGCCGTCAGCGTTGGTGTAGGCCGGCATGCCGTACCACGTCTTTGACCCGAGAATGGTGTGGCCCTTGACCAGTTGGTGCAGTGTCTCGGCCAACTCCTTATCCGTGCCGGTCATCTCGGCGATCGCGGCAAGGCATGCTGCCTCCAGGTCGGCGCCCTCCTGTGCGGCCTTTGCTTCGGCCGCTGCTGCTCGCATTGCTGCCTTTTCCTCTTTACTGAAGGCGGTGCTCATGGTCTGTTCCTTTCAGCTGTCGGGTCTACGCCGCAACTCTAGGCGGAACCAGATGGGCGTGCTTCTTTGATCCTGTTCGGCTTGGTTGGCATCCGTGCAATGCGACCAGGCAGTTCGGTGAGGTGACCCTGGCTGGGTCGGGTGGTTTCGGGCAGTCACAGTACTTCGCTGCTGCCCGTGCGCTCGGATCAGGCGGCCAAGTGAAACGTGCTCGCGAAGCGGTCGAGGAGGTCGCCGCGGCCGCGCCGTACCTCGACCACACCGGTCGCGATCGCGAACGATGAGCAGCGACCAGCGCTCACCGATCAGCTCGACGGCCCGCGTTATCCCATCGAACTGGCCGTAGTCGCGTGCAGCCACCGACCTCACGCCTGCTGGTTCTCGACGGCAGGGATGTCAGCCGCGGCCGGGTCGAACCAGCCGAACTCGATGGCATTGCCGTCCGGGTCAGTCAGTCCTCGCTGGTACATGAAGCCGTAGTCGGCGGCGGGGCGCGGCTCAGCGGCACCGGCCGCAAGACCGTCGGTGGCCGCCTTGTCGACGGCTTCGCGCGTGTCGAGGTAGATCGATGTCGACGCCGACGGGTTCACCGCGGGATCGCCGATGGGGAGGTCGGTGAAGGTTTGGAAGAACTCGCGGAGCATCAGCATCAAGAAGCTGTGTCCCTCTTCAACAATGAAGCAGGCGGCGTTGTGGTCACTCACCCGCGGGTTGAAAGTGAGACCGATCGCCTCGTAGAACGCCTTCGAGCGCTCAAGGTCGGTCACAGGCAGGCCGACGAATACTGCAGTCATGGTTCTCCCTCTCGTGAGTCGGTATGTTGACGATGTCGATTCAGAACGTGAGCATCATGGTGTCCGACTTGCCGACCCGTCCCGCGATGACGAAGCCGTTACTCACGTACAGGGCGCGGGCTCGTTCGTTCTCGTCTTCGACACTCAAACTCAGTCCCTGGAGGCCACGATCCGCTGCGGCCCGGATGGTCTGCTCCAGAAGAACGCGGCCCACGCCTTGCCCTCGATGAGTACTTGCCACGCCCATGCCTAATTCGGGGATGCCTTCGTCAACGAATCCGTATCCGGGATCGTCGGCCGTCATGAACCTCGCCCAGGTCGCGCCGACCGGATTGCCCTCAGCCTCGTGTGCCAGGAAACCGAAGTCTGAGCTTCGTTTCCAATCGGAGAGGTAATGCCAAATATCGGGGTTTTTCATGATCGATTGCAGAGTTGCGGGTGGCTGGTCTTGGCGCCAGTTGACTGCTTCCAGCAGCATCGCGGCGAGAAAGTCGATGTCCTCAGTGGCAGCATCGCGGATGTGCACTGTCATGGCGCTGTTCCTCAGTTCCCAAAAGTGGCTATGTCGACGTGTCGACGTGGTTTGCGCGCTTAGCGATGGAACATGCCTCGAGTGTTGCAGTCATTGCGCGTGACGTCCAGTCACGACCCTCGGGTTCTGTCTGGGCGTCAACGAACTTCTACCGGAAGTGCCTCAGTCAATGCGGCTCCCTTCATCAATCACGAGCTCGGTCGCGAGAGCGCTTGCTCCCAAGCCGTTCGATTTTGGTTGACGTATTCGGTCGCGTCACGCCAGAATTCGCCGTGTCCGCTCTCGTACATATCCGCCCAGGGTTGGAGACCGGTTTCGTGTGAGGTGCGCAGTAGTTCGAACATAGCGGCGGTCCGCTTCGCCATCGTTGCTGGAAGCGCGTCGCGGAGCGCGGTGTCGGCCTCGTACCCTTCGACCAAAGCACGCAGCCTGAGTCCAGCGGACTCGACGGGTTCACCGGCAACGAGCATGCCAAAGGCTTGGGCCGCGTACGCCAGGTCCCACAGTCGAGTGCTCGGTCCTGCACCATCCCAATCTATGAAAACCCAGCGATCCCCGATGACAAGGTTCCACGGCGCGAGGTCGTTGTGACACATCAGGTTCGGGTCGTCAACTGGCAGCAGCATCTCCCAGCCATCAGGGTCGGGAATTGGAACAGATTCACTCGCATCGTGGATACGGCGGATCATCTGCCCGACCCGTCGCAGATCGTCGGTGCCTAGCGGCATCTGATCCAACGCCATCACGCCTTCGACAAATTCGACAGATTGCCGGCCGGACTCGTCGCGGCCAAGCGGCCGTGGAGCATCTACACCGTGCGAACGGAGCTCTGCAAGATAGCTCTGCATGACCGAGGTATTGCTGATCCAGGGCTTTCGGACAGTGTCGCCCACTCGCACAACAGCGCCTGACGCGTTGCCTCCAGTGAGTTTCAGTTCGTCCTCGCCCATGCCATCACGCTACCGTCCTGAAGTCGAACCGCTTTCGGAACCCTATCGACACTGGTGTCACTGGTGATACCGCGTGTCCATGCCAATGACCCTTCGCTTGACCGATGATGAGGCCGACGCCCGGACATGCTGAGGCGGCGCCCGGAATTCTCCTAGGCTGGGTGCCCAGGTGGGAGTACGGTCGGGCCATGAAACCACAATCCCGATTCCTGTCCAGCGCCCTCGCCGTCGTCCTCGCCGTTTCGGCAGTGGTCGCTGCCGGTGGCCTTCCGGCCTCCGCCGCGCCCGCGGCCCCGGTCAACAAATACGTCGCCCTGGGTGACTCTTACGCGGCGGGGCAAGGCGGCGGTGGCTACACGGGCAGCTGCCTGCAAAGCCCGAACGGCTACCCGGCGCTGCTGGATGCGGTCAAGGGGATCAACCTGCTGCGCAACGTAAGCTGCAGCTCGGCCACGACCGTCGACGTCACCTCCACCCAGTTGTCGGCCCTGAACCGGGGGACCACGCTGGTCACCCTGACCGTGGGGGGTAACGACCTCAACGTCGCCGGCGTCGCGGCGGCGTGTGCCTCGGCGGACGTGGCGGCGTGCGGGGCTGCCATCTCCTCGGCCGGGGATTTGCTCTACTCCGGTGAGCTGATGGTCCGTCTGGCCGCGACGTACGCGCAGGTCGCGGTCGCGGCCCCGAACGCCCGCGTGGTCGTAACCGGCTACCCGCTTCTCTTCGCTCCCTCGGCCAACCCGCTGATCAGCCAAGTCAACGGCGCCACGGTGGTCCTGAACCAGACCATCCAAGGTGTCGTGGCCCAGGCCCAGGCAGCCCGTCCGAACGCGAGCATCGGCTACGTCGATGTGTCCGCGGCTTTCGCAGGTCACGCCATCGGCGACGCCGATTCCTGGGTCAACTTCGCCGGCCAGGATGCATTCCATCCGACCCCCGCCGGCTATCAGGCGTACGCGGCGGCCATCCGGGCGGTCTTGTAGCACCGCGGCCGAGGCCCGCACCTCACCCGTTGCTCCTGACGCAGTTCGACGATTCGTGTCTTGTTCATAGGCTTAATATTGACGCCACCTCTCCCGTTGGCACCACGCCACGGTGACGCCAGTGAACCGCCACATAACCGCCACGTACGCGGCACGCCATTCTCCTCGGGACGATCACTGCACGCAGCGAGTCAGACTCCCGGCTGGCAACGTCGCAGCGAAACCGCTTCGCCAGTCAGCGAACCCTCAGAGGTGAAGCGGCATGCAGATCGAGGCCGTCCGGGTTCGGTCTGATCAGAGCTATGTCAGCAGCAGGCGTCCGTGTCGGCGGTCCGCTCGCCCGTGAGGGCGATGATCGGCACTGCGCAGGCGTCGCCCTTCCAAGCTTCCGCACCCTCCCGGATGGCAAACCCTGCGATCACGAGGGCGGCGATCGAATCCGCCCACGCCCACCCCAGGAACGAATTGAGCAGCAGCCCGGCCAGGAGAGCGGCGGACAGGTAGCTGCAGATCAGGGTCTGCTTCGAGTCCGCCACGGCCGACGCGGATCCCAGCTCCCGGCCGGTGCGACGTTCGAACCAGCTCAGGACAGGCATGACGGCGAGGCTGACGGCGGCCAGCGCGATCCCGACGGGGCTGTGCTCCGCTTCGCGAAGGCCGAAGAGCGACAGGCAGGAATCGACGATCACGTAGGCGGCCAGGCCGAAGAAGGAGTATGCAACGACGCGCAGCGCGACCTTCTCGCGCTTCTCCGGGTCGGGGGCGGCGAATTGCCAGGCGATCGCGGCCGCAGAGAGAACTTCGACGATGGAGTCGAGACCGAAGCCGATCAGGGCGGCAGAGGATGCCACGGTGCCGGCGGTGAGCGCGATGACCGCCTCGATCACGTTGTAGGTGATCGTGACGGCGACGACGAGCCGGATTCGGCGTTGAAGGATCAGTTTCCGGACCGGGTCCAGGGCGGGGGCGGGTCCGCTCGTGGTGGCGGTCATGCTCTGGTCCCGCAACAGAGGGGCAGATCGCAGTCTTCGTCGCAGCATTCGACGCCGTCGTCCACCGCGAGCACAACGGCGAAGAGCAACGTCAGCGCTCGGGTCAGGTGTTGGTCGACGATTTCGTACCGTGTTTGTCGGCCCTCCGTCACGGCGGCAACAATGCCGCAACCGCGCAGGCAGCTCAAATGGTTCGATACGTTCGAGCGTGTGAGGTCGAGGTCGCGCGCCAGCCGGGCGGGATAGCCGGGCTGCTCGAGGAGGCTGAGCAGGATCCGTGAGCGGGTCGGATCGGCCATTGCCCGGCCGAGCCGGATCATGACATCGAGGCGCGAAGCAATCGTCAGCATGAACTGACCATACAGCCACCGATGACCATTGGTTGAACTCGGTGAACGAACTTTGAGTGACGCGCACGGAGCGTGAATTGCAGAGGCAGGAGGCTGCTCACCTGGGGTGTCACGGATGGGTATCTGTTGAGACGGGCGAGCGGCTACAGTCCGATCACGGAGTAGCGGCGGTCGATTCCCGTGTCCGGTGGTCGAATAGTCACCGGCCCACGCGCCACCACCCCGCCGCGACTACGGCACACTAGGACCACACGAGAGTGGCCCTGTTTTCACTTGGCAGAAATACCTTTGTCTTCAGTGGGCGTCAACAAGCCACCCCCGCTCTCGGCTTCGAACACACCCCGCACCATGAGGAGCAATGAGCATCTTCACTGGCCTGAGCGCCTTCCCCCTGACCCCGTTTCAGAACGATGCGGTCGACGAGCACGCGTATATCGGCCTGATCCAAAGGTTGAGTGTTGCGAAGGTGGACTCGATCACAACGCTGGGCTCGACGGGCTCCTATGCCTATCTCACCCCGAACGAGCGTGCCCGGGTCGCAGGTCTTGCCGTTGAGCATGCTGGCGAGACGCCCGTTTTCGTGGGGGTTGGGGCGCTGCGCACCTCCCAGATCCTCACGAACATCGACCATGCCGAACAAGCCGGAGCCGCAGGAGTGCTGCTGGCTCCGATGAGCTACCAGCCCCTCACCGACGACGACGTATTCGAGCTGTTTCGCACCGTCACCGAGCACAGCGAGCTTCCCGTGATCGTCTACGACAACCCCGGCACCACCCACTTCACCTTCAGCATCGACCTCTACGCCCGCGTCGCCCGCCTGCCGGGGATCGCGTCGATCAAGATCCCCGGGGTACCTTCCGACCCCGCCGCAGCCCGCGCCCACGTCTCGGCGGTCCGAGCCGCGGTGCCCAAGCACGTCACGATCGGCGTGTCCGGTGACGCATTCGCCGCGACGGGTTTGAATGCGGGATGTGATGCCTGGTATTCGGTCATCGGGGGTATCGTCCCTGCGGCTGCGCTCGCAATCACGCGAGCCGCACAAGAAGGCCGGGCGGCGGACGCGGCGGCAGAATCAGAACTGCTCGCCCCGCTGTGGCGTCTGTTTACCGAGTTCGGAGGCAGTCTGCGCGTGGTCGCTGCCATCGCGGAGCACCTCGGCCTCGCCCCGCACGAGAGCCTGCCGCTCCCGATCCTCGGGCTGACCGAGGCGCGACGGGCACGTATCGCCGAGGTGGTGAATGAGCTCCGACTCGACCGATGAACCCACTCATCCGGTCCCGTCCCAGCACGGCGGACACGGTGGTCGCTGTCCCGGTAAGTATTCGCGAGCAGCGCGCGGGGTTGGCCTCGCCGGAAACCGCCTGCGGCCGCGCACAAGGGGGACCCCCATCGAGACGACTTCCTGCGCCACAGCGCGGTAGGCGGGCGTGGGGCCTTCTGTTTCCCCTGACGACGCGCGTTGATGGTAGTCCGCTGGCGCTCCATCGGGCGGAGGAGCAGAATGTTCGTCATCGAGTTTCAACGTCGACCGGGAGGATATATGAGCGACCTCGATGTGCGCGAATTATTTCTGCGGGCAATCACGGACAACGACCCGGAGGCCATGCGCGAGGGCCTCCAGCGTTTGTTCGGTCTCACCGGGGAGGGGCTCTCACCGGACGCTGAGTTTCGGCTTCGTGACGAAAACTACGTGATGGAGATGCCGCAGTCGGGGGAGCGCATCCGTGGACGTGAGGCCATGCGGGCAATGCAGGAGGCTTTTCCTGTTCCCCCCTCGATCACCCTGCGCCGAGTCGTGGGGTCGGGGCAAATCTGGGTCGTCGAGGGGATGAACGACTATGCCGGGGACGTGTGGCACGTGGTGGTCATCCTGGAGTTCGGAGCGGACGGGTCGATCATCCGCGATACCCGTTATTACACGCAAAAGTCGGAGGCACCCGGATGGCGGGCCGACTGGGTGGAGCCCATCGACTAGACGACTCTGCTCAGGGCAAGGCTCCGCGAACGAGCGACATGCCCATGTACGGGCATTAAATGACCGGAAAGTGTGGAACGGTCAGCTGGAACGGGCAGCGTTGCTTGAGATACCCTTTGGCGTCCGCATAACGGCAAATCTCACCGCCCTCGTTTGACGTCTGTACTAAACGGAACCCCAACGGGGATTCTCTTAGACTCGATCCCGTGACTGGCAATGTGGTTCGAGAGGCGTATGCCGATCGAGCCGAGGAGTACGCGGCGCTGCTCGGATCGATGGCGAATACGCACGAATCGGATCAGCGGCTGGTCGCCAAGTGGGCGAGCGGCCTGCGTGGGCCGGTAATCGATGCGGGATGCGGTCCTGGGCATTGGACGGATTTCCTCAGGAAGCTCGGTGTCGAGGCGGAGGGCGTCGATCAGGTTCAACAATTTATCGGACGAGCGAAAGCACGATTTCCGGCGGTCCCATTCCGAATCGGCTCACTTGGCGATCTCGACGTCCCAGACGGGTGCGCAGTGGCAGTTCTTGCTTGGTACTCCGTCATCCACCTTGCCCCCGATGAGTTGACATCGGTCTTGCGTGAGTTCGCTCGATGCATTGCACCTGGCGGCAGTCTCCTCGTCGGCTTCTTCGAGGGCGACGCCGTTGTGCCGTTTCCGCACGCCGTCACCACCGCGTATTTCTGGCCCGTCGGCGAGATGAGCGCACAGCTCGAGACCGCAGGATTCAAGGTTCACGAGGTGCACACTCGAACCGATCCGGGCAAGCGACCCCACGCCGCGATCATCGCCCGCCGAACCGACCCGTCAATCGCCTCCGTAGGTCTCGACTAGCGGGAAACTCCGATTCCGCATTGTCCACGGGATGGGAAGCGTAGCCGTCAAAACGGACTGTTTCATGGACCAACCTTCTGCGGGGCGCCGAAGACAGCGCGCCCGCGTTGGGCCCCGCTCCGTGTGGAGCCACCGAAGTGGCGAGGCTCGGTGGGCTTGGTCAGTGGTTTGATGTCAGTGCCTGGCCGATGATGCGGGCTCCGTCGGCGAATGCGCCGGGGTTGGGGCCTGAGTAATTCAGTCTGATGAAGGGTCCGGTGGGTTCGGCGGGGAACCAGCTTGTGCCTGCGGCGATCATGACTCCGGCGGCTTCGCAGTCGGCGACCAGGCGGTCGAGGTCGGTTGCGTCGGGCAGTCGAGCCCAGAGATTGAGGCCGCCGGCGGGGACGGTGGCGATCTGGGCGTCGGGTGCGTGTGCTCGCAGGCTCGTGAGCAGGAGGTCGCGTCGTGCCCGCAGCTGGGGGCGGAGGTTGCGGAGGTGGGTCTGCCAGCCGGGTTGGGTGACGACGTCGAGTGCTGCGGCCTGGAGGATCCCGCTGACGTACATCGATTCGGCCCCGCGGTCGGCGAGGATGCGCTCGCGGGCGGGCCCTCGGGCGATGATGGCCGCGATGCGCACGGAGGGCGAGACGCTCTTGGTGAGCGAACGCACGTAGACGACGTGTCCGGCGTCATCGCGAGCGGCTACAGGGCGCGGGTCTGTGTCGATGCCGAAGTCATGAGCCCAGTCGTCCTCGACCAGGAACGCGCCATGCGCGCGCACAACGTCCAGGATCTGGGTCGTGGCGGCATCCGACCACTGCGCACCGGTGGGGTTGGCGTAAGTGGGTTGCGCGTAGAAAACGCGGGAGCCGGTTTCCTGAAATGCGCGGGCGAGTGCGTCTGGATCGGGGCCATTGGGCCCCGACGGGACGGGGACGACCTCGACGCGAGCCTGGGCTGCGGCCTGAATCGCACCCCAGTAGGTCGGCGATTCCATCAGCAGCGGCTGTCTGGCGGTGACGAGGGCGCGAAAGATCGTGGCCAGACCGCTCTGGCTTCCGGGGAGCACAATGACATCGCTCGGCAGGGGCGGCGTCACCCCGACCGGCGTCGCGGCGCCGAGCTCGTGGGCGAACCAGGACTGTAACTCCCGAAGTCCCGCCACCGGTGAACGGGTCAGCGCTGCATCGCTGCGGGCCGCGCGGGCCAGCGCGGATCGGATCAACCGCTCCGGCAGGAGTTCACGGTCGGGGTAGCCGGCGTGCAGCGCGATCGCGCCCTGCGGCGCTTCACGAAGTGCGGGACTCAGCGCGGAGAGGCGGTACTCCGGGGAACGCATCGCCGCAGTCTGCCAGCCGTAATCGAGCGGGCGCGCGGTCCGCACCGCGCGAACAAACGTTCCCGCTCCGGGGCGCGTCTCGATGAGGCCGTGAGCCACGAGAGTGCGGAGGGCTTTCTGAACCGTCACCGGGCTCGCCCCATACTCCGCGACGAGCGCCCGACTGCTCGGTAGCCGCGCGCCGGGCGCGCTGCCCGCAATCCACTCACGCAGTGCGGCCACGATCCGAAAACTGCTATCGTTATCCATGTTGGATCATAGTAGCGCTATCAAGAATGTGCCCGCACCGCTATCACCATCGCGGGCCGGCTTGGCGTGGGGGCTGCTCGGCGTTGCCGCGTTCTCCTTCACCGTTCCCTTCACCCGGGTGGCTGTCGAGGGCATGTCTCCGCTTTTCATCGGGTCCGGGCGCGCCGTTATCGCCGCGGTGCTCGCGGCGGCCGCCCTGGCCATCACCCGACAGCGTCTTCCTCGCGGCATCCAGTGGTCTCGCCTGGCCGTGGTCGCGGGCGGCGTGGTCATCGGCTTCCCCCTCCTGACATCGTTCGCTCTCACCACTGCCTCGGCCAGTCACGGTGCCGTCGTGATCGCCCTGCTCCCAGCCGCAACCGCCGTCATGGCCGTCATTCGTGGCACGGAACGTCCGCCCCTGCCCTTCTGGATCATGGCCACCGTCGGCGCGCTGGTGGCCGTGGCTTTCGCGTCCGCGCCAGGCGGCGGAATCGTTGGATTTCACTGGTCGGATCTGCTCCTTTTTGGCGCCGTGGCGGCCGCCGCCATCGGATACGCCGAAGGAGGCCTGCTCGCGAGAGAGATCGGGTCTTGGCAGACCGTGTCCTGGGCGCTGCTGCTGGCCTCGCCCTTGATGGTCACACTGACCGCGATCGCCATCGTCGAACATCCCCCCACCGGCACGCCGAGCCAGTGGGCGGCCTTTGCGTACCTCGGAGCCGTGAGCATGTTCCTGGGCTTCTTCGCCTGGTACCGCGGACTGGCAATTGGGCCCATGACCCAAGTCAGCCAGGTGCAACTTACCCAACCCGTCCTGAGTCTCCTCTGGGCGGCCGTGATCCTCCGCGAAGTGCTGACGTGGCAAACGATCATCGGCGGCATCGCCGTCATCCTCTGCGCCGGCATGGCTGTACGAACACGCCTCAACCGCGCCCCACCCACGCGCACCATCCAGCCCCCCGTAAACGAACCAGCACCGGTAAAGGTATTGCCGAGGACCGCTCGACGGAAAGTTGGACCGTCAGCGCCTCGGCACCCGGCCGAGGAAGGCCACCAGGCGATCGCTTGCGGAGGAGTTGCTGGGAACGTCGACCGGTGAAGCGAAGTTCTCTCCCCGCGCGCTGGCGTCGAGGGCGGCTGAGACCAGCGCGAGCACGTCCTCGGCCAGCGACTCCGGGATCCGGTGGGCGCGGTCGCGGGCCAGTCCGATATCCCAGCCGTGCGTCGTCAACTCCACCGCGCCGGCCAGCGCTGCATTCTCGACCGCCGTCACATCGGTCGCGACCGAGAATGCGTGCCCCAGTACTGTTAACCGCTCGTCCATCAGCGCGAGGGGGCCCTGATCGTTGGCCCGTGGCGTCTGCGGAAGGACGAGGGTTCCAGTGTCGAGCAGTCCGATGAGAGTGTCAATGACGTCGGCGAGATGCAGGACGACTCTTCCCGCATCCCAGCCTTCACACGGCGTCGGTCGTTGGAGATCGTCGTACGTCAACTCAGAGAGGACGCCACGCGCGTAGTCGGTTGCCCGGCCGAACAGTTCGGTGTTCATGCGCGCGACCCCTCCGGCATGCTCCAGGGCGCCGTCGGCAGAACATCGCCGGTCTCCAGCAGGGACTTGAGGTGGGCAAGCACGGCAGGCCAGCCGCGCGAGATCCCGTGCAGCATGTCGGTGTTCGGGAGGTTCTCATGGGTCACGGTCAGCCGGACGATGGCGTCGTGGGGTTCGACGAGGAAGGTGACGACGGACGGTCCGTTCGTCCGCTGGTCTTCGGAGTCTTCGAAGGTGATCACGAGCCGGGTGGGTGGCTCGGCCTCAAGCACAGTGCCGGTCACGTCAATGACGCCGGAGCCATCCACTCGTCGATGTTCCCAGGCGGAACCAGGTTGCCAGTCGGACACGTTGGCGTGTCCCCAATAGCGGGCGGTCAGGTCGGCGTCGGTCAGGGCCCGCCAGACATCTTCGCTGCTCGCACGGATATAGGTGACGTAGACATACGTCGGCACTGATGCCCTGCTGTCTGTCATTGCATACTCCTCTGCTCGGTGCTTGATGGCGCTGATCGTGGCCAGTCGGGGTGCGTCGTATGCCGCGATCCAGCGCTCGCCGATCTCATGGATCGGTGCGGGGTTGAGGTAGTGCAGGCGCTCTCGCCCTTGCCGCACCACGTAGACGAGGTTTGCCTCGGCGAGGAGGTCGAGATGCTGCGTTGCCGACTGGCGGGCCATCTCGAGGCTTCCGCAGAGCTCAGACAGGGTCTGCCCGTTCCGGAGCCGCAGGCGATCGAGCAGGGCGCGCCTGGTCGGGTTGGCCAACGCTTTGAACACCGGACCCAGCGCCTCGTCAGTCACGTCCACCATCATGCAGGCAAATACCTGCGTATGCAAGTGCGGCGGCCCGCAGATCTCGTCGAAAAGCCGGGCGAACACTGGACGACTCGATCAGGCCCTGCCCGAACCGCCACCTTGATGTCCGCACAAACCTGTTGAGCAGGAGGTGTTGAGTACAGTGTTGTCATGGTGGCTGGCGAACCGAAACGTACTGACCTTTGGTTTGCGCGGCGTGGAACCGGTGAAACGCTTGTGTTGCTGCACCCGGGAGGTGCTGATTCTCGCGTCTTCGACCCGCTGATAACCGAGCTCGACGACACCTACGTCTGCTTCACTCCGGATCATCGCGCTCATGGGCGCACGGGGGATGTTGCCGGGCCGCTGAGCTTTGAGGCCATGGCGGCCGACACGATCGCTTTCCTGGAGCGCTCCGTCGATACGCCGGTGCATCTTCTCGGCTACAGCGACGGGGCGATTGTCGCACTTTACGTTGCACTGGCCCGGCCGGATCTGGTCCGGACCCTGGTTTTCATCGCCGCGGTCTTTCATCGCGAGGGCTGGTTGCCGGGCGTGCTCGACGGCGAGGCGCCAGATTCCATGGGAGATTCCTATGGAGAAGTATCACCCGATGGAAGAGAGCATTGGCCTGTTGTCGTCGCGAAACTCGACCATCTTCACGCGGTATCACCCGCGCTGACCGTCGAGGACCTTGCGACGGTCACCATGCCCACACTCGTGATTCTGGGCGACGATGACGAGGTGCGGTTCGAGCATGCGGTCGCGATGTATCGTGCGCTTCCGGACGGTGAGCTTGCGGTCGCACCCCGTTCCACTCACGGACTCGTGGTTGAGAAACCGGCGTTGATCGCGCGGCTGATCCGCGACTTCCACGACACCCCCAGGACCAATGGATTCGCGCCAATCCGACGGGCTTGAGGACCTCGCCTGATTAGCCCGTAAGCCGGACCCCTATCGAGACGAATTCCTGCGCCACAGCGCGGTAGGCGGGCGCTGCGCATTCTGTTTCAGAAGGGAACCCCTAACGGGAACGCCTTGTCGGACATCAGGTCAGCCGGGAATCCCGTTGCAACGACCGGACTGGTTCAACAACCGCAGGACCGCATGGCTTAGCGCGGCCTGAGTCCTTGCGCGAGAACCAGACCCGCTTCTCGCGGCAGTCGACCAGGCGGGCTTTTCCAATGTCATCTCTGTGAGTCGCAGCGGTAAGGGGTGCTGTCCATCAGGCGGAGGTGTCAAGACGGTCCGCACCTTGTGACACGGCTCGAGCCCAGTAGCGGTATCCGAATGCCGACGGATGGAAACCGTCTTCTGCGAAGAAGTCGGCGAGGTTGTCGGGCAAGGTGCTTGAAGTGACCCAGGTGACAGACGGCAGGGCCGCACATACCTCCTGGGAGACATGATCGAGCGCGATTGCCTGCTCAGCCAAGTACCGACGCAACGTCAGGGGCAACGAAGGAAACATGCGGAAGGGTGGGATCCCAACGACGGTGACTTCGCCGGCGCGGCTTGCAAGGTCATCAACGATGGCGGCAAGGTCTGCGCCCCATTGTTCGGAGGTCCGTCCCGCTAGAACGTCGTTGGCGCCGGCGAGTAGGACTGCGCGATCAAGTGACTCTTCCAATTGTGGCAGCAGTCTGTGGCGGATTCTGCGAGCAGTAGCGCCGTGCTGCCCGAGAACGTGCCATGTGACAAATCGGCTTGAACTAGCCGCGAATTCGCGAGCTAACGCCGCTGCGAAACCCTCGTCGTGGCTGGCAACGCCGCAACCTGCAGCCGTTGATTCACCCACTACTGCGAGTCGGAAGGGTGCATTTGCTTGGTCGCCAGCGACTCCGAAAGTCGGGCCGGACGCCTCGGGAAGTAACTTCATGTTCGATCCAGCCCGCTGTTTTTGCAGCATGACTAAGGGCATCAGCAAGGGGTTCAACGGCCGTCTTCCATTCCAAGGCCGAAGTGAACGCTTGCGGCAGCGGCACGCGAACCACCGGGCGCAGGAACCGTCCAGTACGAACCTGGTGAAGTGCGTTCCTTCTGGATTCCCGAAATGACCCCGACGCAGATGCGTTCCTTCACCCACGCTCCCGCACGGCCGGACAGCTGGAATCTCTTTGGAACGTCGTCCTTGCCCACGTGTTGAATGAATCCACTGCGTCGTCCGAGGCTGAGGCATCGAATGAAGAAACCGATGGACAGCGCGGTGTGCGGCTGAGAGCGAAGGTAAGCCAACGCGGTGACTGCGGCATGGCCGCCCATAGGAGCAGCTACGGCGCACCCCATCCGCAGATGCTTCCCCGCGCCGCCTCGCACGCTCACGGAGTCGCCGGCTCCGATGATGTTGGGATACTCCTGGTGCTGCAGAGTTTCCGTAACCAGCAGCCTCCCCGCGGCGTCCACAGCCAGAGCGCTCTTTCGCGCAAGCGCCGGCACCGTGAAGGACCCAGCCCAGATCGTCAGGTCGCTCCGAATCCTCTGCCCGCCTTCAAGTTCCACGAAGTTCACGCCCACGTGAACAACGCGCTCGTTCTCGGTGACCTGTACGTTGAGGAACGCCAATTCCCTCTTGACGTACTTCCGGCCTCGTTGCGGCAGCGAACTCAGCAACTGTCCCGCTGACAGAAGTCTTATGTCCATCTGAGGGTTTTCTTCCGAAAGCTCCGATGCCACCTCCACTCCAGTGGCCCCGCCGCCGACGATAACGATCCGATCGCGCGGTCCGAGTTTCCGAACCGCTTCCCGCACCGCAAGAGCTCCATCGTGAGTTCCCACCGAATGGGAGAAGGCGCCTCCCGGGATCGACGGCGGAGCGCCGCTGCCGACGGCATAAATCAGGACGTCGTACGCCAGTTCGACTGAGTCCTCGGATGCTTCGATCACGATGCTGTTCCGTTGCGGCAGGATTCGGGCGACTTCACCCACGATGACGTGGACGTCACGGTGGAGAACGTGGTCCAGGGGAATAGTGGCAGCGTCCGTGGTTCCGGCTGCCAGCTGGTGGAGTCGGATCCGGTCGATGAAAACCGCCCGCGGGTTGACCATCACTATGCTCACGCCGAGTCGTTCAGCCTCTGTGAGCGATGCTTGCAGGCGGTTGGCTGCCAACACGCCGGCATACCCGGCCCCGACAATCGCAACTGTTCTGGTGGTATTCATGTCGTCCTTGCTTTTTGGCGGCGGATGCCGGGATGGGCGGGGTAGTGAGAAGCAGACCTCGCTCGCTGTTGATCTACTGGAAGAGCAGGAAATAGCCGACAAGGACTCGAAGTCCTGCGAGTAACACGGACCACGCGAGTGCCGGCGCGTGACCAGGGTCTAAGCGCCGACTGTCCCGGCCCTTATCGCGCGGCTGTGGTGACCGGAGTGGCGGGAGTTGCGAGGAGGCTCACCGGCCGGAAGCCTTTGGCGATGAGCCACACGGCGAGAGACAACTCCCACGCGAATACCGGGAGCGCTAACACGAGGCCGAGTGTGGAGAACTGGCTATAGAGGCCGAGCATTACGGCGACTGCGGAAAGGCTGACCAGCGCCCCGCCGACCAGCCCGAGCACGGCGATGCCACGAGGCACCAGGCGAGACGAGTACATGAGCCAGGCGAGGAGCAGTGAAGCGGCACCGAGGGCGAAGTTCGGTCCGAACAGGTACGTCCAGTCGCGCAGGGCTACAAAGGTGGAGCCGATGGTGGAGAGTGTGGCCGGGTCGGCGTCAACGCTTCCAGCGAACTGCTGGCGAAGCGAGACAATTGTTAGGAGGCTCAGAGTCCCGACGAGGATGACCGCGGTCTCCAGCACTCGAGCGGCGACGAACGCCAGCGCTAACCCCTCGTGTTGCCGCTTCAGGATCGGGTACAGCGTGACGGCGGTCCCGACGGCGGCAATCACGAGGAGCAGTTCGAAGAGCAGGCCGAGGAGGATCGGGCCATCCGGGCCGGCGCCGGTGATGTAATCGGCGACGTTCCGGATCGGACTGTAGAGGGTGGCTCCTACAATTGCGCCCACTTCGGTGAGCAAGAAGAACACTCCGGCGATGACGGCGGTCGGTCTGTGCAAGTTCATGATATTCCTTCGGTTTGGGGTTTGCGGTACACGGTTGGATGGAGGTGTACGGCGTATGCCTGTTGTTGGCAGTGTAGGGTGTACTTCGTACACTTGTCAATCAGGGATGTTCTGAAGGAGGGGAGGGTCTCTATGGGCCAGCAAATGGAAGTCCCGAGGCGGGCGCGGTTGAACCGCGAGCGAGTGCTCGAGGCGGCGGTCACCCTTGCGGATGAGGTCGGCATCGACGCGTTGAGCATGCGCCGACTCGCACAGGAGCTGGGCGTCGTGCCCATGGCGCTGTACAAACACGTCGCCGACAAGGAGGATCTGCTCGACGGAATGGTCGAGGCCATCATCCGAGAGATCGGCTCTCCCCATCTTGACTCCGGCTGGCGAGATGCCATCCGGCGACAAGTGTTGTCCGCGAGGAGCGCCCTCCAGCGTCACCGTTGGGCACGCCAGGCAATCGAGTCGCGGAGCAACCCGACGCCCGCCGTGTTGGAATACCAGGACTCGTTAGCTGGAATCTTCCTGGCCGGTGGGTTCACACCCGACCTGGCCCACCACGTCATGCACGCGCTCGGCGGCCGAATGTGGGGATTCACACAGGAACTGTTCGACGGTTCAGCCAATCCGAAGGCCGATGCCCAACCGCCGGCGGGCCCCGACGCTCAGGCGGAGATGTTCGCGCACATGGCAGCGCTCTACCCAAACATCGTGACGATCGCCACAGCGACACCGCACGACCACGACTCTGTTGTCGGACGTGGTTGCGATGACCAGTTCGAGTTCGAGTTCGCGCTAGATCTGCTCCTGAACGGGATTGAGCAGCTTCATCAGCGGGGATGGACGTCCGCGCGATAACTCGATGGTGCGGGCGACGCCCGAGCCGAGTGCAGTTCCGTCGTGACTGCAATTCATCGCGGGGGTCGCCATCCCCTCGGCTGCAATCATCATCCCTACGTTGGTCGCTGTGAAGCTCGCGAAATCAGAGCGGCTATCCGCCACAGCTTCCGACGCTGCTGAAAGGGCGTGACATTCTGCCGTCACGCGTGGGCTCATCCGCTGCCCCGTAAGCCGGACGATCAGCGGGAACGAAAAGGTGTGAAATCATCGCGTCGATGCCTGAGATGAGATACCCGTAAGGGAACCCTCTGCGGGATTCTTAACCGTGGCGTCGTGGCGCGAGCTTGAATAGTTCTGCGTCGCGGGTCTCTACGCGCCGATCTCGGTGAGGAGAATGCGCTGCTCTTGCTGGGTGAGGCCGGATCGACGTTCCCGGTCGAGTCCACGGGCCCGTTCGTCCGCCAGCACGTCCTCGAGCGTGTCCTGCAGGGTTCGCTCGGTTCCGCCCTCTGCGACAAAGCGGCTACGGCTGCGCCGGGCGAAGGCGGAGTCGCTGTGGGGAAGCCACAGCGGCAGGGATCGGGGGCCAGCCCAGTAATTGACGTTGTGCGCGGTCAGCCAGTCATCCTCGGCCGCGATGAGTTCGCCCGTGTGGCCGGCAACCCGGGCGGCGGCCAGCAGAACCGCGGAAAGTTCATATTCGCTCCCGACGGCGTTGTAAATGCCGGTCAGGCCGCGCTGTCCCGCACTGATGAGCCATCCGGCAAGGTCCCGAACGTCGATGAACTGCACGTACCGATCCTCGGCATTCGGCACGAGAACGGCTTCCTCGGGAGCAACGGCGAGCCTGGAAACCCAATAGCTGAACCGGTCACTCCTGTCGCCCGGCCCCGCGATCAGGCCCGGTCTCGCAATAAGGAGACGATCACCCACCGCCTCCGCCGTGGCACGTTCGGCGGCGACTTTCGCGTGCGCGTAATCGTCGAGGTCGGATGGCTCGACGAGGATGGCATCTTCGTCGGCACCCGGTTCAGCATTGCTCGCATACACAGAGACGGAGGAGACCAGGGTCCAATGCGCCGTGCTGCGCACCAAAGCCTCGAGCGCTCCGGCGACGAGGTCCGCGTCAGAGCTGAGCTCAACGATTTCGTCCCAGGCTTCACCAGAGACAAGGTCGTAGGCCCCAGATGATCGCCGGTCGGAGCGGACAAGCGTCACGCCGGGTGGGACTTCTCCAGATTCACCGCGCGCAAGGCACGTCACATCCTGGCCTTGAATCGCCAACTGCTCGGCTATCTCTCGACCCAGCCAGGCGGTTCCTCCGAGAATAAGTGTGCGTGTCATGGCGCCAGTCAATCGCAGAGCCGAGACGAATCGGTGCCGGATTCGCTCTGAGCGCAGGACCCGTAGACGATCATCGTCGCCGGTGGCAATCACGCTGCGATGCCGCGGTCGCCCGCAAGCCGAACACTCTAGGGGCGTTCGTTGTTTGTTAGGACACCCACCGGGTCTCGCCGTCTTTCTCGGAGGAGGTCGGGCGTAGCGCTTGATTTCGAGCGACGCCCATCGAGGCTTGGTGCTCCGGATAGATATGTGCGGTGAAGCGGTCAACCTCGTGTGCTCGCAACCATCCGATCATCATCTGGGTAGCTTCGGAGGCTATGCCTTGGCTTTGGAGCCTCGGCGAAATGACCCAGGCGATCTCAGCAACGAGCGTTGAACCGTCGCACTCGACGGTTGCCTGCACGAAACCGGCTGGCTCACTGGTGTCTCGGTAGGTGACTATCCAGTTCAGCCACCATTGAGAACCGTCATCAGACTGCCCCACGGTCTGTGCGGCATATCTGCTGTGGAGCAGGTCTAATGACGGGGCTTCGCCGCCGGTGTACTCGTATAGGGCCGGGTCGGCCAGAACGTCGACCATGGAAGCTGCATGGTCCACCGCGAGTGGTTCAAGCAGGAGCCGCTCAGAGCAGACTGGTTCAGGTTGAGGCCAATCCATCTCCTGAGAATGGCACAGTCGCGGTTGGACGGATCACATGGGCCGTTGGTGGAGCGGGTCTTCGCCCCAACGGGAACCTTTGACGGGCCAACCTCATTTCGTGATCAGTGAGTACACGAACATGTCACGGTGCACCCCGCCAACCTGCCGCCATGAGCGCAGGAGGCCCTCGCGTTCAAACCCTGCCCGCTCAGCGGCACGCCAGGAACCCTCGTTCCAGGGCTCCACGTATAGCTCGAGCCGGTGTAGCTGCTGGAGACTTCGAGCCCAGCCGACCAACGCGAAGATCGCGTCGGCGGCGTATCCACGCTTTCGAGCGGAGGGTCGAATCCAGTAGCCGACGCTCGCGCGTCCATGATTCTCATGCTCCAGCCAGAGCCCGATTTGTCCCACGGCGACGTAATTCTCGTCAGCGATCGCGAAGGAATACCCCGTCCGAGTGTGCAACCGCTCGTGCTGCCGCTCGATGAAGGCCAGTGCAGCTTCCTCGCTGTTGTCAGTCGGGACGCTGGTGATGGTCGGGATCAGGTCGTCTTCGGATGCCTCTTGAATCATCGGGGCATCGTCCGAGCGAAACGAGCGCAGGGTGACGTTTCGCCCTGCCAGCAGAGGCAGGACAAGCTGGATTGGGCGTCCCGGATCGACATTCATCTGCCAACTGTGCCATGGCGAACGGACCCGGAGCCCAAAGGGGAACCCTCAACGGGACGAAAGTTGATTTGAGGTTGAGCTGGCGAATCCGTCAAGCCGGTAGCGCCCGGGTCGCTAGGCTCGTCGGGCGGCACAACGCGAAGGAGCACCTTGACCATTTGGTCCATTGAATACGAGGGGGCGAGATTTGAGCGATTCTTCTCCTCGCTCCCCGAGTACGAGCAGGCAGTCCTCACTGCTGCAATCGAGCACGTCCTTGAGGCCCATGGCATCGATATCTGCTCCGGTGAATGGGGCAAGCCTCTCGGAGAGGGACTCTACGAGTTCCGCGTGCGTAGGTCCTTGCGTGCGATCCTCGCCGAAGCGGGGGCCGAACTGCCGGCCGATCTCGCTGACACCGATCGTCAGGTGCTCCTACGAGTCTTTTGCACTTTCCATGGACGCAAAATCGTGCTGCTCTACAGCGGCTACAACAAGAAGACCGATACCTCCGAGAAACGGCAACAGCGGGAGATTGCAAAGGCGCGCAAGATCCACAAACAGTGGAAGCGGCAACACTAGAACGTATTGACACCTTATGTGTCTTGGCACATAATCGAGTGAGGGAGGACATCATGTCGAAAAGCTTTAAGGAGATTGCGGACCAGGCGAAGGCCAAATGGTCCGACGATGCGCGCAGCGTCTATGAAGCGGCCACCGCGTCGTTCGATGCCGAACTCACCGCTCGCGCCGAGCTCGGCACCATGCTTGCGGAGGCCCGCAAGGCACGCCATCTCACTCAGCCTGCACTCTCCAGCGTCACCGGAATACAGCAGGCTGAGATCAGCCGCATTGAACGCGGTATCGGGAATCCCACAACCGCCACGCTCAACCGACTTGCTGCGGCCCTAGGCCAGAAGATCGTCCTCGCACCCGCGCACTAAACGTGCCCGACGGTGTCGGCGTCCCATATGAGTCCAATGCCCGCAAGACGAACCCTCAGCGGGCGGCTTTCGCGATGTTGCACCTGCCGATGGCGCAGCTTCCGGGTGGGTCTTATCGCTGGACGTTGGCGGATCGTGGCTCGGCCCATTCTGGCCGGTCTGCTCCCCACGGGCAGCCGATCCACCTGTAGCGTTTCGTGTCGCCGCTGATGCTGATCGCGGGCGCGGCACAGGTGACGGTTCCTTCTCGCGTTTCCGCGTTCACGGTTGGGATCTCCAACGGGCCGCCTTCGGTTGGCGGGGAATTAGGTTGGGCGAGTAGCTCTTGTGCGACCCGGGCCAGTGAAATATCGACGGTCCACCCGCGCCCGTCGAGGTGTCGACGTCGAAGTGCCGACATGATCCCGGCGGCAAGCAGGTACCCGGCGGAGTGATCCAGAGCTTGGGCGGGCAAGGCGCCTGGTCTGCCGGTGCCGTCTGCGTGGATCTGGGCGATGCCGCTAGCTGCTTGGACGATACTGTCGAAACCACGGCGCTCGGCCCAAGGGCCGCTCAGCCCCCACGCGCTCACCCGGCCGATAACGAGCCCTGGGTGGCGGTTATGTAGTTCCACCGGCGAGAGGCCGAACCGGTCGAGGCTATTCGGCCTGTATCCCGTGACGACAACGTCGGCGTCCGTCAGTAGCCGTTCGAAGCGGTCTCGATCTGGTTTGTGACCGAGGTCGAGGAGCGCGGACCGCTTCCCTTGGCCGGTATCGAGGTACTGCCAGGGGAGTTCCGGCATGCCAGGGCTGTCGATGCGCAAAACATCTGCCCCGAAGAACGCGAGGCTGCGCGTGGCCACCGGCCCGGCTATGACCCGAGTCAAATCGAGCACCCGAACCCCCTCCAGCGGTGCGTGACCGTCGGCCGACCCCAGGCTATGGAGGCCCGCGTCTCCTGCCTGCTGCTTCAGGCTGACGAAGGGATCTGCTTCCAAGGTTTGGGCCTGAGGATGTCCTCTCCACTTGCTCGGGCTGCGAACCGCGCTGATGACCGCATTCGACGCTGCGGCTTCATCCTCCAAATCGAGGGCGCTGCGACGCGAAATCGCGTGAGCAACAGTCTCGGCGGTGGCGAAGGCATCCAATCTCAGAAGTGAGCGCAAAGCCGCTTCGTGGTGGGGGTAGTTGGCGTGAGTGCGAACCCAGCCGTCGCTCGAGGCAAAGAAACCGGACAGAGGCGCCCACGCCGGCGCCGGGTTCCCGTTCCACCGGAACAGTTGGTCGCTCCGGTAGGCGCCGGCGACGAGTTGCGGCGCAATGCTCACCCGCGGAACTTCGCTCGCCTTCGGATCCCGCAGTCCCTTACGGGCAAGGTGCAGCAACGAGGCCATGAGCTTGGTCGCCGCGACGCTGTCCGCGGCAAGATCCCCGACAGGCAATGGCGACGAAAGAGGCACCGGCCCGGACGAACGAACACGATCGGCTAGCTCCGGAAGTTCCGCCGAATCGGCGAGAAACGTGCTGAGGAAGGTTCCCATCGGTTGCCTCCCACGCCCTCGACCGTTCACACGCGGGCGTGAAGCCAGGCGATCATCGGTGGCCCCCACCATATCCCCGCAGCACGGATTGCAATTGATGTCATGAGGCCGAGCAATCACGGGATGGAATCAAAATGGGGGAGAGCTGGTGCTTCTCGCCAGGCCAGCCGTGGAACGGTCAACGGAGCAGAGTTTTCACCTGGATTCCGCCTACGGGATGCTCGTACTTCGCACATGCGCGGGTCGGGCGGATGGCAATTCTTCCTGCGACTATGAGGCCCCCGTGCTGGTCGCGGTCAGACCTGGTCGAGGGGCTCGGTGCCCTTGTCGACATCGCGCCCCCCGAGCAGGGCGTCGACGAGCGATTCGCCAACGAATTCGCCGTAGCGCTCGGGGCGCCAACCGCGGGTGAGCACTAGGAGGCTGTAGAGCTCAGGCGAACTGTATACCCACATGATCTCGGCCGCCTCATCGACGGATAGGCCCAGACGCAACTGAAACTTGCTGGCCAAGCCTTGGGCTACATGGGTCATTCGGGTCAGGCGCGCGGTGTCGAAGTCGGCACGCAATTGAGCCATTGACGGATCAACCTCCGCCGTTGTTGACAGCAGCAGGAGCAATGGAGCGATCCGGGGCGCGACCTCTGTGGTGAACGCGCCTAGTCCGCGCAGCATCCTTCGGGGGTCGGCTTCGGCCGCCTGCATCGCGTCCGAGCGCTGTTCGGCGGGGATCGTGCCTTCGCCCTTGAGCGCGTCCGTGCACATCGCGCGCAGGAGCCCTGCTTTTCCTCCGAAAGACTTGTAGATGGTGTCGGCGGATGTGCCGGCGTCGGCCGCGATCGATGCGATCGTCGTGGCGGTGAAGCCGTCGTTCAGGAATCGTTGCCGCGCGGCGACGACGATTGCCTCGCGGTTGTGGCGTGCCTGTTCGCGCCGGCGGCTGGAATCATAGGGGCGAGGGTTGACAGTGTTCAATATCGGCTCCACAATTAGAGAATGGTTCCAGTGTACTGGAACGAATTCGATCGTCAACCAGAGCGGCTTCACAAGACGACTGGCCGCGCCAGTTCCGGTCTGGGAATGGAGACGGCATGTCTGTGGTGGAAGTAGATCCGAGCGCGGTCGTTCAACGGTTGCGGGTCGCGACGAACGCGCACGATATAGACGCGATCGTCGCCTGTTTCACGCCCGACTATCGAAATGAGACGCCGGTGCATCCGGAACGCAGCTTCGTCGGTGATGAGCAGGTACGCCGTAATTGGATGCAGATCCTGGCTGCAATACCCGACGTCTCGACAGAGATCGTGGCGTTGGTCGTGTCGGGCAACGTGGTGTGGACCGAGTGGGAGCACCGCGGCACGAGGCGGGATGGCACCGCGCATCTGATGCGGGGGGTGGTTGTCTTCGCCGTCACTGCCGGGCTGATCGCTTCGGCCCGTTTCTTCCTGGAGCCAGTCGATGCGGCTGGTGGAGATGTCGATGCAGCGGTACGGGGCCAGGTCGACGTGAGGAGAGCGTCATGATCTCCCGGGTTCTTGTTGCGGGAGGCACCGGACGACTGGGCACGCTCGTTGTCGGTGGCCTTGCTGCCCGCGGGATTGACGTGCGCGTGATGACGCGTAATCCGCATCGTGCCGCGCATCTGGCCGGTGAGCGAATCGAGATTGTGACGGGTGATGTGCGAGATCCGGTCAGCACGATGGCCGCCGTGGCCGGTGTCGATGTCGTGGTGTCGGCAGTGCACGGCTTCGCCGGACCGGGACGTGTTTCACCCGAGACGGTCGACCGGGCCGGCAATACGCTCCTGATCAAGGCCGCTCAAACGGCAAGCGCCGAGATGGTTCTCATGTCGATCGTTGGTGCCGCACCGGATAGCCCCTTCGAGATATTTCGGATGAAGCATGCCGCCGAGACCGTCCTGGCCGCCAGCACAGTTCCCGCAACGGTCGTGCGAAGCACGGCGTTCCTGGAGTTGTGGATCGATCTTCTCAACAACCCGGCTGGGCGGTCGAACCGCCCGCTGGTATTCGGTCGCGGACAGAACCCGATCAACTTCGTCTCGGTGCGGGACGTCGCCGCGCTCGTCGAGCACGTCACCCTGGATGAGGCGACCCGCGGCCAGGTGCTGGAGATCGGCGGACCGGAGAACCTCACCTTTGACGAGCTTGCCCGAATGGTGGTCGCGTACCGCGGCGGCTCAGACGCACCCCGGCATATCCCGCGCATCGCTCTACATGTCATGGCCGCCACGATCGGACGGCTGCGCCCTGAACTGGGCAGACAAGCTCGAGCCGCGCTCGCGATGGACCGATCCGACCTGACTTTCTCACCCGGCGTCGACGGCGTGCGCGCCCGCTTTCCTGACGTGCCCTGCACCTCGCCCGCGGAAGCCCTTCGCGCACTCCACGCGGCAGATCGCACCCGATAACCCAACGAGTAAGCGACCGAACACGGCCACCACCGACGCGGCAACAGCCCTCGGAATCGACGCATGCTTCCTGCTCGGCGCGTACAGCGGCGGCTCACCTATCTCGCCAACACGCTGGCCGAACCTGAGAGTGGCCGGGCAACCCCGGTTTGTCCGTATCAGGGACCTCATGCGGGAATGGTCCGCTGAATGCTGGTCTGCGTCGACCGCCGGAGCAGACTGTGCCCCCAGGCAGATTCGAACTGCCGCCCCTGCCTCCGGAGGGCAGTGCTCTATCCCCTGAGCTATGGGGGCCAGGGAAGACACTAGGTTATCAGCATCCTGAGGCCTGGTGGTTCGCCTCGACCGCGAACCGCCGGTCGCACGTCGCGAAAAACGAGCGACGACGGTGACTTTCCGGCTACTGGAGGTGCGAGAGTGCGGCCGACATGAGTTGCTCGGCGTCGCCCGGCTCGCCGAAGACGGGGGAGCTGAAAGTGACCCAGTACTTGGCAGTGAAGACCTGCGCTTCGCCGATCCCGCCCTTCGTGGTGAAGAAACCAGACACCGGCGCGGCGCCGTAGGTGGGGACGGGGTTGCTGGTGGCGATGGCCTTGTCGGTCAGTGACGTCATCAGCACCGGGTTGGGCAGGGCCACCGAGATCTCGATGATCTCGCCGCTGGTCTGGTTGAGCAGCCCGCAGGCGAGGCCCTGGTACGAGAGCGCGGTCTTGGCTGTTGCCGACGTCGCCGTGAAGTCTGGCGCGGTCCCGTAGTTCGGGTTGAACGCGTAGACGTCGTCCGGGGTGAGCAACTCATCGCAGGTCAGCGGCACCGAGGCGCCGGCCGGGGTGGGCGTCGGTGTCGGAGTCGCCGTTGCGCTGGGGGCCGCGCTCGCCGAAGCGCTCGCTGTGCTGCTGCCCGAGGCCGACGGTGTCGCCGCGGGGGAGCATCCGGTCAACGCCGCGAGGGCGAGGGTGCCGGTCGCGAGGACAAGGCCGGTGCGCAGGCGCCGGCTGCGGAGAAGAGAGGGCGAGAAGGTGTCAGTCACGGGTTGACCTTACCAAGCAGGGGGTCGATAACCGGGCCGGTAAGCTTGGTTTCCGTGACCCCCGCCGAGCTTTCCGAATCCCTGTTCGCCCTGATCCAGCAGTTGGGCGAGCGTCGACGCCGGTCGGGAAGCGAAACCACCCTCGATCTGGCCCCCGCCGACGTCACCCTCGAGCGTCCGCGCAACCGCGACCACGGCGACTGGTCCTCCAGCATTGCGATGAAGATCGCCAAGCCGCTCGGCTCCACGCCCCGGGAGATCGCCGCGCAACTCGCCGAGGGCCTCGAGGCCCTCCCCGACGTCGCCTCCGTCGAGATCGCCGGCCCCGGCTTCATCAACATCCGCCTCGAGGCCGCCGCCGCCGGCGCGCTCGCCAAGACCATCGTCGACGCCGGACCGGTCTACGGCACCGGCCACCTCTACGACGGCATCAAGATCAACCTCGAATTCGTCTCCGCCAACCCCACCGGCCCGATCCACATGGGCGGGGTGCGCTGGGCGGCCGTCGGCGACAGCCTGGCCCGGGTGCTCAAGGCACAGGGTGCGGATGTCACGCGCGAGTACTACTTCAATGACCACGGATCGCAGATCGACCGGTTCGCCCGCAGCGTGCTCGCCGCCTACCTCGGCGAGTCCACCCCTGAGGACGGCTACGGCGGCGCCTACATCGGCGACATCGCCGGCCAGGTGGTGGATGAATTCGACGGTGACATCGCGGTGCTGCCCCGGGAGGAGCAGCAGGAGGTGTTCCGGAGAATCGGTGTTGACCTCATGTTCACCGAGATAAAGGAGAAGCTGCACGGCTTCGGCGTGGACTTCGACGTGTACTTCCACGAGGATTCCCTGCACGAGTCCGGTGCCGTCAATCGCGCCATCGCCCGCCTCCGCGAGCAGGGCCACATCTTCGAATCCGACGGCGCCATCTGGCTGCGCACGACCACTTTCGGCGACGACCGCGACCGGGTCATCATCCGCTCCAACGGCGAACCCGCCTACATCTCCGGCGACCTCGGCTACTACCTCGACAAGCGTGAACGCGGCTTCGACCAGAACCTGATCATGCTCGGCGCCGACCACCACGGCTATGTCGGCCGGATGATGGCCATGGTCGAGGCGTTCGGCGACGTGCCCGGCGTCAACCTGCAGATCCTGATCGGGCAGATGGTCAACCTGCTCAAGGGCGGCGAACCGGTGCGGATGAGCAAGCGCGCCGGCACCATCGTGACCCTCGACGACCTCGTCGACGCCGTCGGCGTGGACGCCGGCCGATACTCCCTAGTGCGCTCCTCGAGCGACTCGCAGCTGGACATCGACCTCGACCTGCTCGGCAAGCGCACCAACGAGAACCCCGTCTTCTATGTGCAGTACGCGCATGCCCGCACCCGGTCCGTCGCCCGCAACGCGGTGGCCGCCGGCGTCGACCCCTCGGCATTCTCACCGGAGCTGCTCACGCACGACAGCGAGTCGGCCCTGCTCGGCGTGCTCCAGGAGTACCCGCGGGTCGTCGCCCAGGCCGCCGAGCTGCGGGAGCCCCACCGGATCGCCCGCTACATCGAAGAGGTCGCCGGCTACTACCACCGCTGGTACGACAACTGCCGGGTCATCCCGCTCGGCGACGAACCGGTGACCGACCTGCACCGCACCCGGCTGTGGCTGAACGACGCCACCGGCCAGGTCATCCGCAACGGCCTCGGCCTGCTCGGCGTCTCCGCCCCGGAGCGCATGTGATGGCGGACCGGGCGGCACGAACGCGCCGTCGCCGCGGGATGAGCGTGATCGTCATCGGCAGCCTCACGGTGCTGGGGCTGATCGCCGCGTTCTTCATCGTCGACGCGGGAGCCCGCAGCTACGCCGAGGGGCGGGTCAAGCAGGAGATCGCCGACAACCTCCCCGACACCGTCACCGGTGACGTCAGCGTCTCCATCGGCGGCATCTCTGTGATCGCCCAGTACCTCTCCGGCAGTTTCGACCGGGTCGCACTGACCGCGCCGACCCTCTCCGTCGACGGCGTGGCGGCATCCGTTCGGGTCGTGGCCACACAGGTGCCGGTCGACCAGGGCAAGCCCGTCGGCGACGTTCGCGGCGTCGTCGACCTGGACCAGGCTTCGCTGAACACCCTGCTGCGCAGCTCGCTGGCGGCGGATGCCCCCGACGCCGAACTCGTGCTGGGTGACGGGGAGGTGCGTTACACCGGCAGCCTTTCCGTGCTCGGGTTCCCCGTCGGCTACGAGGCCACCGCCACCCCGACCGCCGTCGCCGACTCGCTGCTCTTCACGCCGACAAGCGCGAAGGTCACCACCGGCTCCGGAAGCATCGACGCGGGCGAGCTCCTGCCGCTGATCGTCGGCCAGCAGCCGGTCAGGGTTTGCGTGGCGAAGTACCTGCCGGAAGGCGTCAGCCTGGCCCGGGTGAACGTCACGCCTGAGCGGGCGCGGATCACGCTCGAGTCCAGCAGCCTGCTGCTCACCCGCAAGTCGCTTACCACGCTCGGCACCTGCAGCGCCGGCTGAGCCGCTCGCAGCGGTGAATCGCGGCGTAACACCGATTCGGCGCATCCAGCCGCGGTCGCTAGAATTGCGGCAGGTCCCCGCCCTCCGCGCGGCGGCATCTTCACTGGCTTCAGGGACCAACCCGGGTTCGCTCGCCACTCAGTGAGACACCCACTCGACTTTCCCGTGAGGTTTTCACCCGTGGCCACCAACCCGCTCGCCCCCGAATGGCTCGCCCTGCCCGACGACGCCAATGCGCTCGCCGCCGGCCTCTGGCCCGCCTCGGCCATCCGCGACGACACCGGAGAACTCGCCATCGGCGGCTGCAGCGCCGGGTCCCTGGCCGCACGGTTCGGCACTCCGCTCTACGTCGTCGACGAAACGGATGCCCGCACCCGCGCGGCCCAGCTCCGCACCGCCTTCGAGGCCGAGTTCGCCCGCATCGGCACCAGCGTGCGCATCTACTACGCGGGCAAGGCGTTCCTCTCCACCGAGTTCGCCCGCTGGATGGTGAGCGAGGGGCTGAACATCGACATCTGCAGCGGCGGCGAACTCGCCGTGGCCCTCGCGGCCGGCACCCCGCCGCATAGGCTCGGCTTCCACGGCAACAACAAGTCCCTCGCCGAGATCGACGACGCCTGCCGGCTCGGCGTCGGCACCATCGTGATCGACTCGCCGCTCGAGATCGGCCGGGTCGCCGAAGCCGCCGCCCGGCACGGCGTCGTTCAGGCCGTGCGACTCCGGGTCAACAGTGGTGTGCACGCTCACACCCATGAGTTCCTCGCCACCTCCCACGAGGACCAGAAATTCGGCGTCGTGCTCGAGGACGCCCCCGCGCTGGTCGCCCGCATCCGCGCGGAGACGAGCCTGCGCTTCGTCGGTCTGCACTGCCACATCGGCTCGCAGATCTTCGGCGCCGACGGTTTCGCCGAGTCCGCGTCCCGCCTGCTGGCCGTGCACGCCGCCCTGCTCGCCGACGGCCCGGTCCCCGAACTCAACCTCGGCGGCGGCTTCGGGATCGCCTACACCTCCGCCGACCGGCCCACCCCGGTCGCCGAACTCGCTGCCCGCCTGGCCGACATCGTGGCCGCCGAGTGCGCCGAGCGCGGCATCCCCGTGCCGGTGATCGCGTTCGAGCCCGGCCGCTACATCGCCGGTCCCGCCGGGATCACCCTCTACGAGGTGGGCACCACCAAGGCGGTCGACGTGGCGGGCAACCCCCGCCTCTACGTCAGCGTCGACGGCGGGATGAGCGACAACGCCCGCTTCGCCCTCTACGGCGCCGACTACTCCGTGCGACTGGCCGGCCGGGTCTCCGCCGCGGAACCCGTGCTCGTGCGCATCGCCGGCAAGCACTGCGAGAGCGGCGACATCGTCGTCGACGCCGACTACCTCCCCGGCGACGTCGCACAGGGCGACCTCGTCGCCGTGGCCGCGACCGGCGCCTACTGCTGGTCCCTGGCCAGCAACTACAACTTCGTCGGCCGCCCGGCAGTGGTCGCCGTGCGTGACGGCCAGGCGCGGCTGCTGGTGCGCGGCGAGACCATCGCCGACCTGCTGGCGCGCGATGCCGGGGTCTCGACCACCGATCAACCGAAGGAATCCGTCCGATGATCGAATACCGCAATCTGCGCGTCGCCCTGCTGGGCGGCGGCTCCGTCGGCGCCCAGGTGGCCCGCCTCCTGCTCGAACAGAAGGAGGAACTCGCCAACCGGGTGGGCGCGAGCCTCGAACTGGTCGGCATCCTCGTGCGCGACCTCGACGCGGAGCGCACCGTCGACCTGCCGCGGGAACTGTTCACCACCGACGCCGAATCGCTGATCCTCGGCGCCGACGTCGTGATCGAATTGATGGGCGGCCTCGAGCCGGCGCGCAGCTACATCCTGATGGCGATCAACTCCGGCGCGGATGTCGTCACCGCCAACAAGGCGCTGCTGGCCACGCACGGCCCCGAACTGTTCGCGGCCGCCGACCAGGTCGGCGCCCAGCTGAACTATGAGGCCGCCGTCGCCGGCGCCATCCCGATCGTGCGCCCGCTCCGGGACAGCCTCGGCGGCGACCAGGTCAAGCGCATCCTCGGCATCGTGAACGGCACCACCAACTTCATCCTCGACCGGATGGACACCGAGGGCGACACCCTGGAGGAAGCCCTCCGGCTCGCCACCGACCTCGGCTACGCCGAGGCCGACCCGACCGCCGACATCGGCGGCTACGATGCCGCGCAGAAGGCCGCGATCCTGGCCAGCCTGGCGTTCCACACCAACGTCCCGCTCGACTCCGTGTACCGCGAGGGGATCACCGCGGTCACTCCCGCGCAGATCGAATCCGCCCGCAAGGCCGGCTACGTCGTGAAACTGCTCGCGATCTGCGAGCGGCTCGTCGACGCCGCGACCGGCAAGGAAGGCGTCTCCGCCCGGGTCTACCCGGCGATGGTGCACCGCAGCCACCCGCTCGCCGCGGTGCACGGCGCCAACAACGCGGTCTTCGTCGAGGCGGAGGCGGCGGGAAGCCTGATGTTCTACGGGGCAGGTGCCGGGGGAGTGGAGACGGCCTCCGCGGTGCTCGGCGACCTCGTCTCGCTGGCCAGGCGCCACATCGCCGGCGGGCCGGGGGTCGCCGCGTCCAGTCACGCCGACCTGCCCGTGTTCCCGATCGACAGCATCACCACCCGGTATGCGGTCACCCTCGAGGTCACCGACGAGCCCGGCGTGCTCGCCACGCTCGCCGGGGTGTTCAGCGACCACGGCGTCTCGCTCGCCCTGGTCGAGCAGTCGATGACGCCCGCGCAGCCGGGCACGGCCAGTCACGCGCCCGTGTCGTCCACCGCTACCCTTGTCATCGGAACGCACGAGGCGACGGAAGCGGCACTCGCCGCCACCGTGAGAGATCTCGCCGAGAACAAATTCGTCACCAATGTCGCATCCGTTTTGAGAGTTGAAGGAGTCTGATGTCCAGCGAACGAGAGTCCCTGACGCAGCCGGCCGTGAAGACGCAGTCCCGGCAGTGGCGCGGAGTACTGCGTGAATACGCGGACCGCCTGAACATCACGGAAGCCACGCCCATCATCACGCTCGGCGAGGGTGGCACCCCGCTCATTCCCGCCCCCGCACTGTCCGCCCGCACCGGCGCGCAGGTCTGGGTGAAGTACGAAGGCATGAACCCGACCGGCTCCTTCAAGGACCGCGGCATGACCATGGCCATCTCGAAGGCCATGGAGGACGGCGCCAAGGCCGTCATCTGCGCGTCCACCGGCAACACCTCCGCCTCGGCCGCCGCCTACGCGACGCACGCCGGCATCCAGGCCGTCGTGCTCGTGCCGGAAGGCAAGATCGCCATGGGCAAGCTCAGCCAGGCCATCGCGCACAACGCGCAGCTGCTGCAGGTGCAGGGCAACTTCGACGACTGCCTCGACATCGCCCGTGACCTGTCGGCGAACTACCCGGTGCACCTGGTGAACTCGGTCAACCCCGACCGCATCGAGGGCCAGAAGACGGCGGCGTTCGAGGTCGTCGAGGTGCTCGGTGACGCCCCCGACATCCACATCGTCCCGGTCGGCAACGCCGGCAACTACACCGCGTACACCCGCGGCTACACGGAAGAACTCGAGCGTGGCGCCACCACGCGGATGCCGCGGATGTTCGGCTTCCAGGCCGCCGGCAGTGCGCCGATCGTGCTCGGCCACCGGGTCGACCACCCCGAGACCATCGCCAGCGCGATCCGGATCGGTAACCCGGCCTCCTGGGACCTCGCCCTCGCGGCGCAGAAGCTCACGAACGGCTACTTCGGTGCCATCACCGACGAGAAGATCCTCGAGGCCTATCGCATCCTCTCCGCCGAGGTGGGCATCTTCGTCGAGCCGGCCTCCGCGATCAGCGTCGCCGGCCTGCTCGAGCGCGCCGAAGCCGGGCTCATCCCCGCCGGCGCGACCGTCGTGCTCACCGTCACCGGCCACGGCCTGAAGGACCCGCAGTGGGCCCTCCGCAGCGCGGACGGCTCCGACGTGAAGCCGACCATCGTGCCCGTCGACACCGCCGAGATCGCCAGCGTGCTCGGGCTGGTCCACAAGTGACCATCGCCGAGGCCGTGTCCGGCCGTTCAGTGCTCTCCGGGCGTTCCGTCACGGTGCAGGTCCCCGCGACGACGGCCAACCTCGGCCCCGGCTTCGACACTCTCGGCCTCGCCCTCGCCCACTACGACCACCTCGACGTCGCCGTGCGCGACGACCCCGGGGTCACGGTCGAGGTGCACGGCGTGGGCGAAGGGGAGGTGCCGACCGACGAGTCCAACCTCGTCGTGCGCGCCATCATCCACACCTTCGCCGCCTACGGCCAGCCGCTTCCCGGCCTGGCGCTCGTCGCGCACAACGTCATCCCGCACGGCCGCGGCATGGGCTCCTCCGGCGCCGCCATCGTCTCCGGCATCATGGCCGCCAAGGGCCTGCTCGAGGGCATCGTCGACATCGACGCCGCGGCGCTCCTCGCCCTCGCCACGGAGATGGAGGGGCACCCGGACAACGTGGCGCCCGCCCTGTTCGGCGGCCTGACGATCGCCTGGATGACGCCGGAGGGTCCCCGGCACAAGAAGCTGATGGTGCACCGCGGCGTGAAGCCGCTCGTCTTCGTGCCGGAGCACGCCATGTCGACGGCGCTCGCCCGCAGCCTGCAGCCGGAGTCGGTGCCGCACGAGGACGCCGTCTTCAACGTGTCCCGCTCCGCCCTGCTCATCGCCGCGCTGATCCAAAGCCCCGAACTGCTGCTGGCCGCCACCGAGGACAAGCTGCACCAGAGCTACCGCGCCGCGGCCATGCCGGAGACCAACCGGTTGATCACGCTGCTCCGGGAACACGGCTTCGCGGCCGTCGTCTCCGGCGCCGGGCCCTCGATCCTCGTGCTCGCCAGCGACCCCGGCCAGCGGCTCGTCGCCGCCGAGCTCGTCGCCGCCGCGTCGGAAACGCCCTGGCAGGCACTCATGCTCGCCGTCGACTTCATGGGAGCCACGGTCACCCGCACCGACGCCTGAGCGGGGCAGCCGGGCCGCCGTCGAGGCGGCCCGGCCCCGGAAACGCCGGCCGCGAGGATGTGCCCCGGGTGGGGGCGTCTTCAGCGGCCTGACGTTCTGCTAGGGTTGGAATGTACCCGATGGAACCGTCTAACGAACGGATCCCTTCTCCGGTGCATTCCCTGTAACTCACTGCTATCGCCTCATCTGTGCGTAGCTGTGTGTGTTCACTCCAATCCACATCAACTCAGGATTGGACCACCCGCAGCGCGTGAGACGCTGCACACAGCTTCCCTGGCACACCTTTTTCACGCCAGGGGAAAGGACAATTTTTCGTGACTGACGTCAACCTCCGCACCATCGCTGCGGATTCATCGCACCTGGCCACCCTCCGTGTCGCCGAGCTTCAGGCTCTGGCGCTCGAACTGGGCATCCCGGGCGCATCCAAACTACGCAAGGGGGAACTCGTGGAGGCAATCACCGCGGAACAGGTCAGGACCAACTCCCCGGGTGACACCGCGGACAGCGCTCCCACCGCCACGGCGACCCCCGAGGCTCCGACCATCGAGGCTCCCCACACCGACACCGTCGTCGCCCCGGCCACGGCGCCCCGCAAGCGCGCACCGCGCCGTGCCACCACCGCAACCGCGGCTCCCGCGATCGCCCACGTCAACGCTGACGGCGACCTCGGACTGGGCATCATCCTTCCGGATGCCGCCACGACCACCCGCAGGACCACCGCCCCGGCCACCTACGCCGGCGCGTCCGCCGACGGTTCGACCACAGAAGCCGTCGCGCCGGTCGAGAAGCCGGTCCGCCAGGCTCGCAAGCGCGCCACCTCGGTCACCGTGAAGGCGGCGGCAGCCCTCGAGGCCGCCGCGGCCGAGGCCACCGCCGAACTGCCCACCGCCGAACTGCCCAACACTGACGTGTCCGACGTCTCGGCCGCTCCGGTCACCACCCCCGACGCCGAGGCCGACGCGATCGTCGAACCGAGCACCGGCCGCTCGCGCCGTGGCAGTGCCCGCGGCAACTCCCGCAACGGCGCCGCCCGCAACAGCATCGACGCGCGCAGCAGCATCGACGCCCGCAACGACGCCGACGCCCAGGCCGACGCCGACGCGGATGCCGTGACGGCCACGGCCCCGGCGTCCGAAGCCCCGGCCGCCGAGGCCGAGCAGACTCCCTGGCCCTCCGAGCAGGGCGAGGCCGACCAGACCGAACAGCCGCGCCAGGGCCGCAACCGCAACCGCAGCCGCGGCGGCGACCGCACCCAGGCCGGTGACGACACCTCGCGCCAGCAGAACCAGCGCCAGGCCGGTCGCAACCAGAACCAGAACCAGAACCAGGATTCCCAGGCCGACCGTGGCCAGGACCGTCAGGCCCAGGACCGCAACCAGGGCCAGGACCGTCAGGCCCAGGACCGTAACCAGGGTCAGGACCGTCAGGACCGCAACCAGGGTCAGGACCGTATCCAGGGTCAGGACCGTCAGGACCGCAACCAGGGCCAGGACCGCAACCAGGACCGGCAGGCCCAGGACCGCCAGAACCAGGACCGCAACGTCGGCCAGGACCGCAACGGGCCGGACGACGACCTCGGCAGCCGCAGCAACCGCAACCGGTTCCGTGACCGCAAGCGCCGCGGCGTCACCGCCGGCGACGACTTCGAGCCGGAGCTGGGCGACGACGACGTGCTGATCCCGGTCGCCGGCATCCTCGATGTCCTCGACAACTACGCCTTCGTTCGCACCTCCGGCTACCTGCCGGGCCCGAGCGACGTGTATGTCTCGCTCGGCCAGGTCAAGAAGTACAACCTGCGCAAGGGCGACGCCGTCGTCGGGTCGATCCGCCAGCCGCACGAGGGCGACCAGAACGGCCGCCAGAAGTACAACGCGATCGTCAAGGTCGACTCGATCAACGGCCTGACCGTCGAGGAAGCCGCCAACCGGGTCGAATTCCAGAAGCTGACCCCGCTCTACCCGCAGGAACGCCTCCGCCTCGAGACCGAGCCCGGCAAGCTGACCCAGCGCATCATCGACCTCGTCGCCCCGATCGGCAAGGGCCAGCGCGGCCTGATCGTCGCGCCGCCGAAGGCCGGCAAGACCATCGTCATGCAGCAGATCGCGAACGCCATCGCCACCAACAACCCTGAGGTCCACCTCATGGTCGTGCTGGTCGACGAGCGTCCGGAAGAGGTCACCGATATGCAGCGCACGGTGAAGGGCGAGGTCATCGCCTCCACCTTCGACCGTCCGGCCGAAGACCACACCACGGTCGCCGAACTGGCCATCGAGCGGGCCAAGCGCCTCGTCGAGCTCGGCCACGACGTGGTCGTGCTGCTCGACTCGATCACCCGCCTCGGCCGCGCCTACAACCTGACCGCGCCGCCGTCGGGCCGGATCCTCTCCGGTGGTGTCGACGCCTCGGCGCTCTACCCGCCGAAGCGCTTCTTCGGTGCCGCCCGCAACATCGAGAACGGTGGCTCGCTCACCATCCTCGCGTCGGCGCTCGTCGAAACCGGCTCCAAGATGGACGAGGTCATCTTCGAGGAGTTCAAGGGCACCGGCAACATGGAACTGCGCCTGTCGCGCCAGCTGGCCGACAAGCGCATCTTCCCCGCGGTCGACGTGAACGCATCCGGTACCCGCCGCGAAGAAATGCTGATGAGCGCGGACGAGGTCAAGATCACCTGGAAGCTGCGCCGCGCCCTCGCCGGGCTCGAGCAGCAGCAGGCGCTCGAGGTCATCCTCGGCCGCCTCAAGGAGACGTCCTCCAACGTCGAGTTCCTGATGCAGGTCCAGAAGTCGATGCCGACCCTGAACGGGTCAGACAAGGACAAGTAATGTTCGAGTCTGTTCTGACTCTGCAGGCCGAATTCGACGAGCTGCAGTCCGAACTGGCCGACCCGGAGTTGCACTCCAACCCGGCCCGTTCGAAGAAGGTCAACCGGCGCTACGCCGAACTGAGCCGCATCATCGCGGCCTGGAACGAGTGGAAAGAGATCGGCGACAACCTCGAGGCCGCTCGCGAGCTTGCCGCTGAAGACGCCGACTTCGCCGCGGAGATCCCCGGGTTGACGGAACAGCTGGAAGCCGCGGCCGAGAAGCTGCGGCGCCTGCTGATCCCGCGCGACCCGCTCGACGCGCGCGACGTGATCATGGAGATCAAGATGGGAGAGGGCGGCGCGGAGTCCGCATTGTTCGCCGCCGACCTGCTCCGGATGTACCTGCACTACGCCGAGTCGAAGCGCTGGAAAACCGAGATCATCGAGCAGACCACGAGCGACCTCGGCGGGATCAAGGACATCCAGCTCGCGATCAAGGGGGCCTCCAGCGACCCCGCGGAGGGCGTCTGGGCGCACCTGAAGTACGAGGGCGGCGTGCACCGCGTCCAGCGGGTGCCCGCGACCGAGTCGCAGGGACGCATCCACACCTCGGCGGCCGGCGTGCTGGTCTTCCCCGAGGTGGACGAGCCCGAAGAGGTCGAGATCAACGCCAACGACCTCAAGATCGACGTGTACCGGTCCAGCGGGCCCGGCGGGCAGTCGGTCAACACGACCGACTCCGCCGTGCGGATCACCCACCTCCCGACCGGCATCGTCGTGGCCATGCAGAACGAGAAAAGCCAGCTCCAGAACAAGGAAGCGGGCATGCGAGTGCTGCGCGCCCGGGTGCTCGCGCGCCAGCAGGAAGAGATCGACGCGGCGGCGTCCCTCGTGCGCAAGGGCCAGATCCGCACCATGGACCGGTCGGAGCGCATCCGCACGTACAACTTCCCGGAAAACCGGATCGCGGACCACCGCACCGGCTACAAGGCGTACAACCTGGACACCGTCATGAACGGCGCCCTCGACGCCGTGATCGACTCGTGCATCACCGCCGACGAGGCGACTCGCCTGGCCGAGATCGGCGACCACGACTAACCATCCGTCCAGATCGACCTTTCCGGTCGAGGTCGCCCGTTGCGCGGGTCGGCCTCGACCGGAACGGTGTATTTCGGCGGCGGATACGGCGGGTCGCGCTCCTGGATCAGCCGAGCAGGTCCGCGTGGTGGATCGCCGCGACGTCCGGATGCGCGCGGAGGCGGCTTTTCAACGCGTTCTCCCCGTAGGTCGTGAAGATCGGGTTCTCAGGGTCGACGGTGATCCCTGGCGCCTGCAGTGACTCGGGCAGGGCCAGCAGGGGGATCGTCGCGTCGAGGGCAGGCCCGAAGAAGAACGGGATCGAGATGCGGTCGTCGCCGATGAGCGGCGAGATCACCCGGTGCACGGTGGCCTTGAGGTAACCGTCGGTGGCCACCTCGAGCAGCTCGCCGATGTTCACCACGAACGCACCGTCGAGCGGGGGAGCGTCGATCCAGCCCGAGTCCTTCTCGACCTGCAGGCCGCCCTTGCCCGGTTCGACGAACAGCAGGGTCAGCACACCCGAATCCTTGTGCGCGCCCACCCCCTGTCTCGGCGTCGGGTCGGACTTGCCCGGGTAGCGCACGATCTTGATCAGCGTGAACGGCTTCTCCGCGAATGCCGCGTCGAAAACGTGCTCGTCGGCGCCGAGCGAGAGCGCCCACGCGCGCATCAGTCGCAGCGCGACGGTGTTGAGTTCTTCCCGCCACAGGGTCATCACCTCGCGCAGCTCAGGCAGGGCGGCCGGCCACTGGTTGGGTCCCTCGAGGCGGAGGTAGTCTGCCCCGCCCGTGGTCCGGGGGCGCTCCGGGCCGATGTCGATCTGTTCGCGCCAGTCGACCGTGCCCTGGGTGAGTTCGCCGCCCACCCGGGTGTAGCCGCGGAACTGGGGGCTCTGCAGGTTCTCGATCGCCATCTTGTCGGCCTCGGGAAAGTCGAAGAACGCGCGTGCCGTGCGCATGACCCGGTCGACGAGGTCCGCCGGCACGCCGTGGCCGGTGAGGTAGAAGAAGCCGTACTCGTGCGTCGCCTCGCGCAGGTCGGTGCGGAAGCGCTCCGCTTCCGCCTCGCCCCGGTCGAGGCGGGACAGGTCGAGCACGGGCAGCCCGGGGGAGACGGGGGCGGTGGCGGATTCGGAGATCATGGGCTGAGCGTCCTTCGTGTGCTGCGGTGGTGCGGTGGAGAGGTGGATCGTCGGTGACCTCAGTCGTCGGTGAGGTTGAGCCCGCGGGCGGCTTCGATCGTTTCCGCCGTGACGGGCTGGATCACCGCGGGGATTCCGAGGAGCAGCGACTTGGCCGGGGCGTCCTTCGTGACGACGGCGTTGGCGCCGATCGTGCTCCAGGCCCCGATCGTGACCGGTCCGAGGATCTTCGCGCCGGCGCCGACGGTGACCCCGTCGCGCAGGGTCGGATGCCGCTTCTCTCCGCGCACGACCCCGTGGCGGGTCTTCCCGCCGAGGGTGACGCCGTGGTAGAGCATGACGTCGTCGCCGATCTCGGCCGTCTCCCCGATCACGACGCCCATGCCGTGGTCGATGAACAGGCGCCGGCCGATCGTGGCACCCGGGTGGATCTCGATCCCCGTCAGGAACCGGGTGAACTGGGACACCAGCCGGGCCGGCAGTCGGAGGCCGGCCGTCCAGAGGCGGTGCGAGAGCCGGTACGACCAGACCGCGTGCAGCCCGCTGTAGGCGAGGAAGACCTCGGTGTTGCTGCGCGCGGCCGGGTCGTGGGCGCGCGCCATCGCGATGTCCTCGCGGATGGTGGAAAAGACGCCCATTGTCGGCTTCGGCCTGCCCTGTTCCCCGGCCTAGTCCAGCAGGTCTTCGTAGAGCACGGTGGAGAGGTAGCGTTCGCCGAAGCTCGGCATGATCGCCACGATGACCTTGCCGGCGTTCTCCGGTCGTTTCGCCTGCTCGATCGCGGCCCAGACCGCCGATCCGCCGGAGATGCCGGAGAGGATGCCCTCGTCGGTGGCGAGGCTGCGCGCGGTGGCGAGGGAATCGGCGAGGGTCACATCCGTCACCTCGTCGTAGACGTGGGTGTCCAGGACCGCCGGCACGAAGTTCGGGCCGATGCCCTGGATCTTGTGCGGGCCCGGCTTGCCGCCGGTGAGGATGGGGGAGTCGATCGGTTCGACGGCGATCACCCGCACCGAGCTCTTGCGCTCCTTGAGCAGCTGGCCGGCGCCCGTGATGGTTCCGCCGGTGCCGATGCCCGCGACGAGGATGTCGACGGCGCCGTCGGTGTCGTCCCAGATCTCCACGCCGGTGGTCGCACGGTGGATGGCAGGGTTGGCGGGGTTGTCGAACTGGCGGGCGAGCACGGCGCCGGGCGTGTTCGCGGCGATCTCCTCCGCCTTGGTGACCGCACCGCGCATGCCCTCGGCGCCCGGGGTCAGCACGATCTCGGCGCCGTAGGCCCGCAGCAGCAGGCGGCGTTCCTTACTCATGGTGTCCGGCATGGCCAGGATGACCTTGTAGCCGCGGGCCGCGCCGACCATGGCGAGGGCGATGCCGGTGTTGCCGCTGGTGCCTTCGACGATGGTCCCGCCGGGGGTGAGCTCTCCCGAGGCTTCGGCGGCGTCGACGATCGCGATGCCGATCCGGTCCTTCACACTGCCGGACGGGTTGTAGAACTCCAGCTTCACCAGCACGGTCGCGTCGAGGCCCGCGGTGAGGCGGTTCAGTTTGACCAGCGGAGTCCCGCCAACAGCAGCGGTGATGTCGGAGTAGATCTGTGCGGGCATCGGGGAGCCTTTCAATCGGGGTCTGGGACCTCGCCTAGCCTACGGCCACGGCATTGGGCGTGCGAGTGCATTACATTCCAAAGAGTGACAACACCGCCGAGCGACCATTCCATTCCATCCACCGTCGACGAAATCCGCGATCGGGCGATCGAAACGCTCGGCCGGGCCGGCATCGGCGACCCGGAGGTCGACGCCGACCTGCTGATCGGGCATGTGCTCGGCCAGAGCCGCGGCCAGGTGCAGGCCGCCGGCATCCTCCGCTCCGGCCTGGCCGAGACGGATGCCGCCGCGATCCTCGAGCTCGTGCGGCGCCGGGCGCTCCGCGAACCGCTCCAGCACATCACCGGCCGGGCGCCGTTCCGCGGGATCGAGCTGCTGGTCGGCCCCGGGGTTTTCGTGCCCCGGCCGGAGACCGAGCAGGTGGCCCAGTTCGCGATCGACGCGCTGCGGGCGATGCCCGACCCGGAGCCGATCGCGGTGGACCTCGGCACCGGCAGCGGCGCCATTGCGCTGGCCATGGCCGTCGAGGTGCCGCACGCGCGGGTCTTCGCGGTGGAGAACTCGCCGGAGGCGTTCCCGTGGACCACCCGCAACTTCGCCCAGGTCGGCGCCGGCAACGCCACCCTCGTCTTCGGTGACCTGGCCGACGCCTTCACCGAACTCGACGGCACGGTCGCCGTGGTCATCTCCAACCCGCCCTACATCCCCGCCGACGCGATCCCGCGCGACCCGGAGGTGCGGCTCTTCGACCCGGCCCACGCCCTGTTCGGCGGGCCGGACGGCCTCGACGTGGTGCGGCACGTCTCCCGCACGGCGCTGCGGCTGCTCCGCCCCGGCGGGGTGCTCGTGATCGAGCACGGCGAACTGCAGGGGGCGGAGATCCGGGCGCTCCTCAACTCCGACGGCTGGCGTTCCCCGGCCACCCACCGCGATTACACGTCGCGCGACCGCGCGACCACCGCCGTCGCCCCTGCCGGGGCGCAGGACCGCCGGCCGGGAGGGCTCGGGAAGACGTCCCAGCCTCCGGCAAGTCGCCTGCACTAGAATCGGACCCCAATGACACGCATCTACGACTGCTCGGTCGACACTGAATACGCGGCCGGCATGAGACTCGCACGCTCGGCCATCGGCCGCGGCGCGCTCGTCGTCATCCCCACCGACACGGTCTACGGCGTCGCCGCGGACGCCTTCAACCCCGACGCGGTGCAGCGCCTGCTCGACGCCAAGGGCCGCGACCGCACGTCGCCGCCGCCCGTGCTCATCCCCGGCATCCCGACCCTCGACGCGCTGGCCCAGGACGTGCCCCCGCCGGTGCGCGACCTCGTGGCCGCCTTCTGGCCGGGCGGCCTCACCGTGATACTCAACGCCCAGCCTTCTCTGGTCTGGGACCTCGGCGACACCAGGGGCACCGTGGCACTGCGGATGCCGCGCAACAAGATCGCGCTCGACCTTCTGTCCGAGACCGGCCCGCTGGCCGTGTCCTCCGCCAACTCCAGCGGACTTCCCTCGGCGATCGACGCGGTCGGCGCGGAGGACATGCTCGGTTCCAGCGTTGCCGTCTACCTCGACGGGGGAGTGGCCGGCATCGACTACGAGCCGATCGGCGACCGCCCCGGCGACACCTCGTCGACGATCGTCGACGCCACCCGGTTCGCCACGAACGGCGGCAAGCTCGTCATCGTGCGGGGCGGCGTGATTTCCCGGGACGACATCGCCGGCGTCATCGGCGACGCCCTCGCGCCGGTCGGTTTCGTCTCCGAGGCGCCGGAGCCGGAACCGGAGCCGGAACCGGAGCCGGAACCGGAATCGAAACCGACAGAACCCGAGACGACCGATACCGTGACGGATGCCGGACGACCATGACCATATTCGTCATCCTCGCGTTCGTCTCCGCCATCGTCACCTTCGGCTGCTCCTTCGTCGTGCTCAGGCTCAGCCACCGCTACCGGCTCTACCCGAAGATCCGGGAACGTGACGTGCACACCCGGCCGACGCCCCGGCTGGGCGGGATCGCGATCTTCTTCGGCGTGGTCGCCGCCTTCGGCGTCTCCTACCTGATAGCCGGGCAGTTCGCACCACTCCGGCTGATCTTCTCCGACCCGGAGCAGATCCTCGCGATCCTCGGCGCGGCCCTCCTGATCGTGCTGCTCGGCGTGGCCGACGACATCTGGGACCTGGACTGGATGACCAAACTGGCCGGGCAGTTCATCGCCGCCGGCCTGGTGGCCTGGCAGGGCGTGCAGGTGCTGTCGCTGCCGATCGGCGGGCTCACGGTCGGGTCGTCCTGGATGTCGATCCTGATCACGGTGATCGCGATCGTGGTCGTGATGAACATGATCAACTTCATCGACGGCCTCGACGGGCTGGTCGCCGGGGTCGCCCTCATCGCCAATGGAGTGTTCTTCCTCTACAGCTACCTGCTCGTGCGCGACACCTCCCCGAGCAACTACTTCAACCTGGCCTCGCTGATCGCGGCCATCCTCGTGGGCGCCTGCGTCGGCTTCCTGCCGCTGAACTGGCGCCCGGCGAAACTGTTCATGGGCGATGCCGGCGCGCTCCTGGTCGGGCTCCTGATGGCGACCTCGGCGATCGCCATCACCGGCCAGGTCGACCCGACCGCCGTGAACCGGTCCCAGCTGTTCCCCGCGTTCATCCCGATCATCCTGCCGGTCGCGATCCTGATCATCCCGCTGCTCGACTTCGGGCTGGCCGTGTTCCGCCGGGTTCGGGCGGGCAAGTCGCCGTTCAGCGCCGACCGCAAGCACCTGCACCACCGGCTGCTGGATATGGGGCACTCGCATCTTCATGCCGTGCTGATCTTCTACGGCTGGACCGCCGCAGCCTCCATCGGCTGCCTGCTGTACTTCGTGCTGCCCGTCTACTTCGGGCTGCCCACCTGGTATGCCACCATCTTCCTGGTGGCCGCGCTGATCGTGTGCGCGCTGGTCACGCTCGCGCCGCTGAGCCGCCGCAAGGCCGTCGAGGCCGCCAGCCAGCTCGCCCGCCCGATCGACCAACCCGACATCGCCCGGCTGGACCCTCTCGACGAGGCGTCGGTCACGGCAGAGGAGAACGCATGAGCATCACGCCGCCCCGATCCACCCAGCCGACCTCGGTCCCCGTCTTCCGGCGGATCCTCGTGCTCGGCGGGTTCCTCGCCGGCGGCATCGGGGTGGTCGGGGCCGTGGTCGGCGGCCTGGTCGCCGGAGGCACGGGTGTCGTGAGCGCGCTGATCGGCACCGCGATGGCCGTGGTCTTCATGGGCATCACGGCAGGGAGCATCCTGCTCGCCAACCGCTTCGCCGGCAGCCAGGGGGCCGTCGGCGCGTTCTTCGCGATCGTCCTCGGCGGCTGGCTGGTGAAGTTCGTCGTCTTCCTCGTGCTCGTCGTGCTGCTCAAGGACCAGCCGTGGATCGCGCCCGTGGTGCTGTTCCTCAGCATCATCGCCGGGGTGATCGGTTCCCTCGCCGTCGACGCGATCGTGGTGCTGAAGAGCCGGATGAGCTATGCCAGCGACGTGACCCTGCCGGCCGCGTCCACCGAGGACTGAAATGTGCCGCCACGATTAGCCCGGCGGGCCCATTCCTTGGTAGGGTAATGACCGGTTCGCCCCGCGTTGCTCGTGCCTTCGTGCCGGGCAGCCCAGCCCACCATTCGTCATCGCGAGAGCAGAGCTCCCCGCCCCGAACCAGGAGAAAGCGCTGCTAGAAACCGCCGTAAGCCTGATGCTCCCGTCTGCCACCGGTGACGGTGAGTTCCACGGTCCGTCGATCAACGAATTCTTCCCTGAAGCAGTTCTGTTCGCGGGTTCCCCCTTCGAAATCAACCGCATCATGCTCATCCGCTTCCTCGCGGTGGCCGTGCTGCTCCTCGTCTTCTGGCTCGGCACCCGCCGCATGAAGGTCATCCCGACCCGATTCCAGAGCATCGTCGAACTGGGCCTCAACTTCGCCCGGGTCAACATCGCCGAAGACATCCTCGGCAAGAAAGACGGCAAGCGTTTCCTGCCGCTGATCACGACGATCTTCTTCATGGTTCTGTTCATGAACATCACCGGTCCGCTGCCGTTCCTCAACATCGCCGGAACCAGTGTGATCGGCGTGCCGCTCGTGCTGGCCGTCATCGCCTACGTCGCGTTCATCTACGCCGGCGTGAAGAAGAACCCGGGTAACTTCTTCCGCAACGCGCTGTTCCCCCCAGGCGTGCCCCCGTTCCTGTACATCATCGTGACCCCGATCGAGTTCATCTCGACCTTCCTGGTCCGCCCGGTCACGCTGACGCTGCGACTGCTGATGAACATGATCGTCGGACACCTCCTCCTGGTGCTCTTCTTCAGCGCCACCCAGTTCTTCTTCTTCACCGCAGACGGCGGCTTCAAGCTCTTCGGAGCCGGCACCCTTGTCTTCGGGTTCGCGTTCACGCTCTTCGAAGTGCTGATCGCCCTCCTCCAGGCTTACATTTTCGCCCTGCTCACCGCTGTCTACATCCAGCTCGCGCTGGCTGAGGAACACTAAACCCGAATTCGGCACTCGCTGTTTTTGGCACTACGGAAGGAAACATACGTGGACGCAACATCCGTTCTCGCGGCAATCAACGGAAACATCGCGACCGTCGGTTATGGCCTCGCGGCCATCGGCCCGGCAATCGGCGTCGGCATCGTCGTCGGCAAGACCATCGAGGGCGTTGCTCGTCAGCCCGAACTGGCCGGCCAGCTCCAGGTCCTGATGTACATCGGTATCGCTTTCACCGAGGCGCTCGCCTTCATCGGTATCGCGACCTACTTCATCTTCGTTTAGTCCTCTTTTCTCTCTAGTCAGGAGGCACGATGTTTAACGCAGTGATTGCAGCTGCAGCGGAGACCGAGACGCGCAACCCGCTTCTCCCGGAGCTCTACGACATAATCTGGTCCGGTCTGATCTTCGTCGTGATTCTGTTCTTCTTCTGGAAGCTTGTTCTTCCGAGGATGCAGAAGCTCCTCGACGAGCGCGCCGACGCCATCGAAGGCAACATCGCCAAGGCCGACGACGCGCAGCGAAAGGCCGAAGCCGCTCTCGAGCAGTACACGGCCCAGCTTGCCGACGCTCGCGCGGAGGCCGGCAAGATCCGTGAGGTCGCCCGTGCGGACGGTCAGAAGATCGTCGCCGAGCACCGCGAACAGGCCGTTGCCGAAGCTGCCCGCGTCACCGCGAGCGCCAAGGTCCAGATCGAAGCAGAACGTCAGGCGGCCGTCGTGTCCCTGCGTTCCGAAGTCGGCACCCTGGCCATCGACCTCGCATCGGGTGTCATCGGCGAGAGCCTGACCGACGACGCGAAGGCCAGCGCCATTGTCGACCGTTTCCTGGCCGACCTTGAGGCCTCGGAGAAAGCAGCTAAGTAATGGGAAGCGCCACCAGAGAAGCTTTGGCCTCGTCGCGAGCGGCACTGGCCGCCCACGGCGGCACGGCCGATCTGGCGACCGGGGAAGGCCTGTTGAACGCGGGTCGCGTCATCGGAGAGTCCTCGCAGCTCCTGTCGGCCCTCGTCGACCCGGCAGCGGATGCCGCACCCAAGGCGGCCCTCGTCGCCACGGTGTTCGGCCCCGCCGTCACGCCCGTCGCACTCGACCTGCTGCAGGCCGTGACCGCGGCGCGCTGGTCGAGCCACACCGACCTGCTCGCCGGGATCGAAGACCTGGGCCTGCGCTGCGCCGCATCCTCGGCCTCCGTTGCCGGAGTGGTCGAGGCCGAACTCTTCTCGTTCGGTGCGACGGTCGCCGGGAACGCGGAACTCGAGCTGGCTCTCGCGAGCAAGCTCGGCGCGGCGCGTGCCAAGGTCGGACTCGTCGACGCCATCCTCACCGGCAAGGTCACCGACCAGACCCTCGTGATCGTGCGGCACCTCGTGCAGCAGCCGCGCGGACGCCGGATCGGGGAATTGCTGCGGTACGCGGCATCCGTGGTGGCCGACCAGTCGGGCACCAGGGTCGCGACCGTCACGTCGGCGTCTCCGCTGGCGCCGGCCCAGCTCGACCGGCTGCGCACCCACCTGTCCGCGCGCTACGGGCGCAAGCTCACGATCAACCTGGTCGTGGACCCGTCGCTCGTCGGCGGAGTGCGCGTTCAGATCGGCGACGATGTCATCGACGGCAGCATCGCCACCCGCCTCAAGGATTTGAGACTCCAGCTTGCCGGCTGACCTACGGTCAACCGGAACGAAAACCTCGAAGCGGCAACGTTTCGTTTCAGACAGAACCTGTACACCCCGTACGGGAAAGGGAAGATGATGGCAGAACTAACGATCAGCCCCGATGAGATCCGCGACGCTCTCCAGGACTTCGTCAAGTCCTACGAGCCGAGCAAGACCGCAACCACCGAGGTCGGCTACGTCACCACGGCGGGCGACGGCATCGCCCACGTCGAGGGTCTTCCCAGCGTGATGGCGAACGAGCTCATCAAGTTCGCCGACGGCACCCTGGGCCTGGCCCAGAACCTCGACGAAGACGAGATCGGCGTCGTCGTGCTCGGCGAGTTCGCCGGCATCGTGGAGGGCATGGAGGTGCACCGCACCGGCGAGGTGCTGTCCGTGCCCGTCGGCGACGGCTACCTCGGCCGTGTCGTGGACCCGCTCGGCGCCCCGATCGACGGCCTCGGCCCGATCGAGACCGAAGGCCGCCGCGCCCTCGAACTGCAGGCCCCCGGCGTCATGCACCGCAAGAGCGTGCACGAGCCGATGCAGACCGGCATCAAGGCGATCGACGCGATGATCCCGATCGGCCGCGGCCAGCGCCAGCTGATCATCGGTGACCGCCAGACCGGCAAGACCGCCATCGCGATCGACACCATCATCAACCAGAAGGCCAACTGGGCCTCCGGCGACGTGAACAAGCAGGTTCGCTGCATCTACGTCGCCATCGGCCAGAAGGGCTCCACGATCGCCGCCGTCAAGGGCGCGCTCGAGGATGCCGGAGTCATGGAGTACACGACCATCGTCGCGTCCCCGGCCTCCGACCCGGCCGGCTTCAAGTACCTCGCCCCGTACACCGGCTCGGCCATCGGCCAGCACTGGATGTACGCCGGCAAGCACGTCCTCATCATCTTCGACGACCTGTCCAAGCAGGCCGAGGCCTACCGTGCCGTGTCGCTGCTGCTGCGCCGCCCGCCGGGACGCGAGGCCTACCCCGGTGACGTGTTCTACCTGCACTCCCGCCTGCTCGAGCGTTGTGCCAAGCTCTCCGATGAGCTCGGCGCCGGATCGATGACCGGCCTGCCGATCATCGAGACCAAGGCCAACGACGTCTCCGCGTACATCCCGACCAACGTGATCTCGATCACCGACGGCCAGATCTTCCTGCAGTCCGACCTCTTCAACTCCAACCAGCGGCCCGCGGTCGACGTGGGCATCTCGGTGTCGCGAGTCGGCGGCGACGCCCAGGTGAAGTCGATCAAGAAGGTCTCCGGAACCCTGAAGCTCGAACTGGCGCAGTACCGGTCGCTCGAGGCCTTCGCGATGTTCGCCTCCGACCTCGACGCGACCAGCCGCCGCCAGCTTGCCCGTGGCGCCCGGCTGACCGAGCTGCTCAAGCAGCCGCAGTACTCGCCGTACCCGGTCGAGGACCAGGTCGTCTCGATCTGGGCCGGCACCAACGGCAAGTTCGACGAGGTCCCGGTCGAAGACGTGCTCCGGTTCGAGCGCGGTCTGCTCGACCACCTCGGCCGCAGCACCGACGTCCTCAAGACGTTGCGCGAGACGAACGTGCTCGACGACGCCACCGTCGCGACCCTCGAGCTCGAGGTCGACAAGTTCAAGCGCGAGTTCCAGACCGGTGAAGGCAAGCCGCTCGCCTCGGTCGGCAAGGAAGAGTTCGAGGCGATCGCCGCCGAAGACGTCAACCAGGAAAAGATCGTGAAGCACCGGCGCTAAGCCACCTGGGGACCTTTCGAGGGCCCCATGCACGGCCGCACCGGCACATTCACCCACAGACAAGGAAGCACAGGAGACACATGGGAGCGCAACTTCGGGTCTACCGGCAGAAGATCAAGGCTGCCCAGACGACCAAGAAGATCACTCGGGCCATGGAGTTGATCTCCGCCTCGCGCATCCAGAAGGCCAAGGCGCGCGTCGCGGCGTCGACCCCGTTCGCCCGCTCGATCACCCAGGCGGTGTCGGCCGTCGCGACGTATTCGAACGTCGCGCACGTGCTCACCACTGAGCCCGAGAAGATCGAACGGGCCGCGGTCGTCATCTTCGCGTCCGACCGTGGCCTCGCGGGTGCGTTCAGCTCGCAGGCCCTGCGCGAAGCCGAGTCCCTGACCCAGCTTCTGCGGGCCCAGGGCAAGGATGTCGTCTACTTCCTGGTCGGACGCAAGGCCGCGGCGTACTTCAACTTCCGTCGGCGCCCGTCCGAGCGGGTCTGGACAGGTTCCACCGACCAGCCCCAGTTCGAGACGGCACGCGAGATCAGCGACGCTCTGCTCGAAGCGTTCCTCCGGGACGCTGACGACGGCGGAGTCGATGAGATCCACGTGGTCTTCAACCGCTTCGTCAGCATGGTCACGCAGACCCCCCAGGTCGTGCGCCTGCTGCCGCTCGAGGTCGTCGAAGGCGTCGAAGAACCCGGTGAAAGCCAGATTCTGCCGCTGTACGAGTTCGAACCCGACGTGGAAACGGTGCTCGACGCGCTGCTGCCCGTCTACATCGAAAGCCGAATCTTCAACTCCATGCTGCAGTCGGCCGCCGCAGAGCACGCCGCACGTCAGAAGGCCATGCAGTCGGCCTCCGACAACGCGGACAAGCTCATCAAGGACTTCACCCGGTTGTCGAACAACGCCAGGCAGGCCGAGATCACCTCGCAGATTTCCGAGATCGTGGGTGGAGCCGACGCGCTCTCATCCGCCAAGAACTAAACCAGAGAAGAGAGAGCAATGACTGACACCGCAACCGCGCCAGTCCACGCACCGGTTGAAACCGTCGCCGTCGGCCGGATCGCCCGCGTCACGGGCCCGGTCGTCGACATCGAGTTCCCCCACGACTCGATCCCGGGCATGTACAACGCGCTGAAGACCACGATCGTCATCGGGGATGTGTCGACCGTGATCACCCTCGAGGTCGCCCAGCACCTCGGCGACGACCTGATCCGCGCCATCGCGCTGAACCCCACCGACGGTCTCGTCCGCGGCCAGGAGGTCCGGGACACCGGATCTCCCATCACGGTCCCGGTCGGCGACGTCACCAAGGGTCGCGTCTTCAACGCCATCGGTGAAGTGCTCAACGCTGAGCCCGGCGAGAAGATCGAGATCACGGAGCGCTGGCCCATCCACCGCAAGCCGCCGCCCTTCGACCAGCTCGAGTCGAAGACCCAGCTGTTCGAGACCGGTATCAAGGTCATCGACCTGCTCACCCCGTACGTCCTCGGCGGAAAGATCGGACTCTTCGGGGGAGCCGGCGTCGGCAAGACCGTGCTGATCCAGGAAATGATCCAGCGCGTCGCGCAGGACCACGGTGGAGTATCGGTGTTCGCCGGTGTCGGCGAGCGCACCCGTGAGGGCAACGACCTCATCCACGAGATGGAAGAGGCGGGCGTCTTCGACAAGACCGCCCTTGTCTTCGGCCAGATGGACGAGCCGCCGGGAACGCGTCTTCGCGTCGCGCTCTCCGCGCTGACGATGGCGGAGTACTTCCGCGACGTCGCCAAGCAGGACGTGTTGCTCTTCATCGACAACATCTTCCGCTTCACCCAGGCCGGCTCCGAGGTTTCGACGCTTCTCGGTCGCATGCCGAGCGCCGTCGGCTACCAGCCGACCCTGGCCGACGAGATGGGCATCCTCCAGGAGCGCATCACGTCCACCCGTGGCCACTCGATCACGTCGCTTCAGGCCATCTACGTGCCTGCCGACGACTACACCGACCCGGCCCCGGCGACCACCTTCGCCCACCTCGACGCGACGACCGAACTGTCCCGCGAGATCGCGTCGAAGGGCCTCTACCCGGCCGTCGACCCGCTCACCTCGACCAGTCGTATCCTCGACCCCCGCTACCTGGGTGCCGACCACTACACCACGGCCGTGCGCGTCAAGGCGATCCTGCAGAAGAACAAGGAACTCCAGGAGATCATCGCGATCCTCGGTGTTGACGAGCTCTCCGAGGAGGACAAGGTCACGGTTTCCCGTGCCCGCCGGATCCAGCAGTTCCTCTCGCAGAACACCTACATGGCGAAGAAGTTCACCGGCGTCGAGGGTTCGACCGTTCCGCTCAAGGACACCATCGAATCCTTCACCGCCATCGCCAACGGTGACTTCGACCACGTGGCCGAGCAGGCCTTCTTCAACGTCGGCGGCATCGCCGACGTCGAAGAGAAGTGGGCGAAGATCCAGAAGGAGAACGACTAACCATGGCTGCGGCCCTCAACGTCAGCGTCGTCTCGGCGGACCAGGAAGTCTGGTCCGGCGAGGCAACCATGGTCGTTGCCCGCACCGTGGAGGGCGAGATCGGCATCCTCGCCGGCCACGAGCCGATGCTGGCCATCCTGGCCAGCGGCGAGGTTCGCGTCACCCTGCCCGATGGGAAGAAGATCGTCGCCGAGGCGGCGGACGGCTTCCTCTCGGTGGCCAACAACCTGGTCACCATCGTCGCCCGCAAGGCGGGGCTCGTCTAACCGATTGCTAGTCCTGCTGCCGCCGTCCGAGACCAAGCGTCTCGGCGGCACCGGCGCACCGCTTGACCTGCGCACCCTCACGTACCCGTCGTTGCACTCCAGCCGGCGGGTACTTGTGCGTTCGCTGGTGGGTCTGGCGAAGCATCCGGATGCCATGATGGCCGCCCTCAAGCTCGGCCGCACCCAGGCGGCGGAGGTCGGTCGCAACCGCACCCTCGCGACGTCGGCGACGATGCCGGTACTCGACCGTTACACCGGCGTGCTTTACGACGCCCTGGACGCGGCGACCCTGACCCCGTCCGCGCGGGCCTGGGCCGGGGAGCATGTGCGGGTGCACTCCGCACTGTTCGGCCCGGTCGGCGCCCTCGACCTGATCCCCGGCTACCGGTTGTCGCACGATTCCCGGCTGCCGGAGCTCGCCCTGAAGAAGCACTGGAGCGGCCCCGTCGAGAAGGCGCTGCGCGGTGACGGGCTCCTGCTCGACCTCCGCTCGGCCGGCTACGCGGCCCTCGGGCCGGCGCCGGTGCGGCCGGACTCGCTCTACCTGCGGGTCGTCACCCAGGCGTCCGACGGTCGCACCCGGGCGCTCAACCACTTCAACAAGACCGCGAAGGGCGCCTTTAGCCGCGCCCTGATCGAGCACGCGGAGTCGTTCGACAGCGTGACCGCGCTGCTCGACTGGGCCGAGTCGGCGGGCTTCACCCTGCGCCCCGGGGTCACCGGAGAACTCGACCTGGTCGTCGACCAGCTGATCGGCGCATCCCGGGGCTGACGGAGGCGGCATCCGGCCATAGGCTGGCATCGTGCCCACACCAGCGATGAACGTCACCGTCACCGGCGCAGCCGGCCAGATCGGCTATGCCCTGCTCTTCCGCATCGCGTCCGGGCAGTTGCTCGGGCCGACGACGCCGGTCAACCTGACCATGCTGGAGATCACCGAGGGGCTCGCCGCAGCAGAGGGCACCGCTCTCGAGCTGCAGGACTGCGCGTTCCCACTGCTGCGCGCCGTCAGAGTCACCGCAGACCCCGTGCGGGCATTCGACGGGGTCAACATCGCCCTGCTGGTCGGCTCCCGGCCGCGAGCCGTCGGGATGGAACGGGTCGGGCTGCTCGAGAGCAACGGGCGCATCTTCGGCCCGCAGGGGGCCGCCCTGAACGCGGGCGCGGCCGCGGACGTGCGGGTGCTCGTCGTCGGCAACCCCGCCAACACGAACGCGCTCGTCGCGAGCGCGTTCGCCCCCGACATCCCGGCCGAGCGGTTCACCGCGATGACCCGGCTCGATCACAACCGCGGGGTCGCGCAACTCGCCGTGAAACTGGCCGTGCACGTCGATCAGATCCGCGGGCTGAGCGTCTGGGGCAACCACTCCGCCTTGCAGTACCCGGACGTCAACCACGCGACCGTCGGCGGCACGCCGGTCAGCGACCTCGTCGACGAGGCCTGGCTGGTGGACGAGTTCATCCCGCGGGTCGCGGGGCGCGGCTACGAGATCATCAAGGCCCGCGGGGCATCGTCGGCGGCCAGCGCGGCCAGTGCCGCGATCGACCATGTCTACGACTGGGTGAACGGCACCGGCGAGCAGTGGACCTCGGCCGCTGTCGTCTCCGACGGTTCCTACGGCGTTCCCGCGGGGTTGTTCTCCTCGTTCCCCGTGCGCGCCGTCGACGGCCGCTGGGAGATCGTCCAGGGCCTGTCGATCAACGCCTTCGCCCGGGCCCGGATCGACGCGTCCGTCGCCGAACTGATCGAGGAGCGCGAACACGTGGCGTCGCTCGGCCTGCTGCCCTGACCGGCCGCGGCCCGGTGCGTGAGCGCCGGTGGTTGAGCCTGTCGAAATCACGCTGACCGGGTCGCCCAAGGCTCGACCACCGTCTCGCCCATTGACTTGGCAGGTGCGATACGTAGTCAGCGCCGCCGACCGCGCCGACCGCGCCGACCGCGCCGACCGCGCCAATTGCGCCGCTGCACGACACGTGCGCCGCTGCGCGACACGTGCGCCTGGTGCGTAGCGGCTGAAGTGGCGCGCTCGCGGTTGGGCGGATGCCGCTTGCCAGTCCCCGCCGATTGGATGCCGCTGACGCGTGCCGCCGACCGCGCCAATTGCGCCGCTGCGCGACACGTGGGCCTGGTGCGTAACGGCGGAAGTGGCGCGCTCGCGGAGGACTGCGCCCGCCGCCGCCGACTGCGCGCCGACCGAGCACGCGCCGCCCATTTGGATGCCGCGGCCGCGACGACGCAGCGGCGCAGCCGAGGCCGGCCGCTCAGCGCTCTGGGAGGACGATCCGAAGTTCAGCCGGCGGCGCGGTGGCAGCCGATGACATGGTCGTCGACCAGCCCGGCGGACTGCATCAGAGCGTAGACGGTGGTCGGCCCGACGAAGCGGTAGCCGCGGGCGCGCAGTTCCCGGCTGAGCGCCGTGGACTCCGGCGTGACCGCGGGGATGTCGCCCAGCCCGGACAGCCTCTCGGTGCGGGGCTCTGGCGCGAAACTCCAGATCAGCGCCGCAAGGCTCTCGCCGAGATCACGGGTGACCCTGGCGTTGCCGATGGTCGCCTCGATCTTCCCCCGGTGGCGGATGATGCTCGCGTCGGTGACGAGCCTGGCGACATCCGTCTCGTCCATCGCCGCGACCCGGTCGACGTCGAAGTCGAAGAAGGCGGTGCGGAAGGCCGGGCGTCGCCGCAGGATGGTGAGCCAGGACAGGCCGGCCTGGAAGCCCTCCAGGGACAGCTTCTCGAACAGGAGCCGGTCGTCCCGCAGCGGGCGGCCCCATTCCTCGTCGTGGTACCGGCGGTACTCCGGGTCGGAGCCGGCCCAGCCGCACCGGGGGACCCCATCGTCGGCCACGGCCGGAGTGGAGGTGGTCACTCGTCGGTCACCGAGGACCCGGTCCCCACGTGCTGGATGCCCTCGTGGTCGAGCAGCCAGGCCTTGGTCCGGATGCCGTTGCCGCCGCTGTAGCCGGTGATCCGCCCGTTGGCGGCGAGCACCCGGTGGCAGCCGATCAGGATCGGCACCGGATTGGCGCCGACGGCGCCGCCGATGGCCCGGCCGGAGCCCGGCCGCCCGATGGACGCGCCCAGCTCGCCGTAGGAGATGACCTCGCCGAATCCGAGTCCGGCCAGTCCCTGCCACACGCTCCGCTGGAAGGCGGTGCCGCCGGTGAGGCGAATCGGAAGGTCGAAGCCGGTGCGGGTGCCGGCGAAATACTCCGCGAGCTCGGTCGCCGCGCGCTCGAGCAGCGGGGACGGCGACTCCGGCGACTGCTCGAGCGGAAGGTGGCCGGCGCGCTCGATCGAGAGCGAGAGGATGCTCTCGGAATCGGCGGTGAGTTCGAGCCGGCCGATCGGGCTGGGGAGGCGAATCAACGAGGGTGCGATGCTGTCCATGTCTCGACTGTAGTCGGCGCCGCCGGCGCGTTCTGGCGGGTTTCGGACACGGCGGGAACGCGCCCGCGCCGGGTCTGGGGAGGGATGGCCGCCGCCGGTAGTCAGGCCAGCCGCGGATGCGGGTAGTCCCCGGAACGCCCCTGGAAGGCCAGGATTGCGGGGTTCTGGATGACGCCCTCGCGGATCTCGATCGCCCGCCGGAGCGTCTCGTTCGCGTCCCAGGCCGCGTCCCCGCCGAGGAGCTCCGGCAGGTAGGGGAGCAGGGCCTCGCTGATCTCCCAGGTGGCGGAGTTCCACAGGTAGGAGGGACTGTGGTCGACGGCGTAGTAGGTCACGTTGTCACCGACCGGGAAGGTCGGGTGGTCGAACGACGTGGGCTTCGCCCAGGAGAAGCCCATGCCGGAGTCGCAGGAGACGTCGATGATCAAGGAGCCGGGCATGATCAGCGCCAGGTCGTCTTCGGTCAGGAAGACGAGCGGGGCGTTCGGGTCCTGGAGCACGCAGTTGACGATGATGTCGTAGCCGGCGAGGTACTGCGGCAGGGGCGCCCGGGTGCCGTCGGGGAGGGCGAAGTTCTCGTGCGGGCCCGACCCGTGTTCGAGCTGCACGATCTGGGCGGAGTGGATCGGGGAACTGACCGCCGTGACGTCGCGACTGGTCAGCACGGTCACGTCGTAGACGCCGAGGGCGTTCAACGCCGTCACCGCGCCCCTGGCTGTTGCGCCGAAGCCGATCACCGCGGCCCGGAGCCGGCGGCCGTAGTCGCCGGTCGACCCGGTCAGCGCCAGTGCGTGCAGCACGGAGGAGTAGCCGGCCAGCTCGTTGTTCTTGTGCAGCACGTGCAGGTGGAAGTCGCCGCCGCCGGTCCAGTGGTTCATCGCCTCGAATGCGATCAGGGTCAGCCGCTTGTCGATGGCCAGCTGGGTGAGCGCGGCATCCTGCACGCAGTGCGGCCAGCCCCAGAGCACCTGCCCGTCGCGCAACTCGGCGACATCGCGCAGCAGCGGCTTGGCCAGGAGGATGACGTCGCAGTCCCGGATGAGCTCGTCCCTGGTGCCCAGCCCGCCCACCAGCGGCGCGAGGTGGGCATCGGACACGCCGAACTGCTCGCCGTAGCCGGCCTCGAGGAAGATCTGCCGGCGCAGGGCAGGGTCGATCCGCTCCAGGTGCTGCGGATGAAGGGGCAGCCGGCGTTCGTTCGGCTTGCCCGAACGAGACATTACTCCGAGCGTGAGTGGACTCACTGGCACCCCTTTGATTGTTTCCTGTCTAGCACAGGCGTGCGGCCCTAGTCTGGGGTGATGGCAGAGATCGAGTACCGCTCCCTCGGGAAGTCCGGACTCATGGTGTCCACGATCGGCCTCGGCTGCAACAACTTCGGCCGGGCCGGGACCGCAACGGCCGGGCAGGCGGGCACCACCGCGGTGATCGATGCCGCCATCGCGGCGGGCGTCACCCTGTTCGACACGGCCGACATCTACGGCGCCGAGCGGGGCCTCAGCGAGACCCTGATGGGCCACGCCCTGCGCGGCAACCGGGACAAGATCGTGCTCGCCAGCAAGTTCGGGATGGACATGAACGGCCTGAACGGGCCGGACTGGAACGCCAGGGGCTCCCGTCGCTACATCCGACGCGCCGTGGAGGGCTCGCTCCGGCGCCTGCAGACGGACTGGATCGACCTGTACCAGCTGCACCAGCCTGACCCGAACACGCCGATCGAGGAGACGCTCGACACCCTCGATGACCTGATCGGCGAGGGCAAGGTCCGCTACATCGGCCACTCCAACCTGGCCGGCTGGCAGATCGCCGAGGCCGAATTCACGGCCAGGCTCGCGCAGCATCCGCGGTTCATCTCCGCCCAGAACGAGTACAGCCTCCTGGTGCGCGACGCGGAGGACGAGGTGCTGCCGGCCGTCAATGCGTACGGCGTCGGTTTCCTGCCGTTCTTCCCGCTCTACAACGGGCTCTTCACCGGCAAGTTCACCCGCGAGGGAGGACCGGCCGACAGCCGGATCATGATGATCCGGCGCCACCTGGTCGACGACGCCCCGTGGGACCTGATCGAGGCTTACCAGGTCTGGTGCGACGAGCGCGGGGTGACGATGCTCGTTGCGACCTTCGCCTGGCTGCTCGCCCAACCCGGGCTCACCAGCGTCATCGCCGGGGCAACCAGGCCGGAACAGATCATCCAGAACGCGGATGCCGCGACCGCCTGGCAGCCCAGCGCGGCCGAGGTGGCCTGGATCTCGAGCCTCTTCGCCGTGCCGGCCGCCTGAGCCGCGTGCACCCGGAGATCCTGATCGAGCAGCATCTTCCACGGGCCGGAGCCGAGCGTCGTCCACCGGCTCCCTCTCCGGACGGACGCGGTGGCCCGGTCCTCCCAAGAGAGGACTTCCGAGTCGAGGGCGTCACGGCGAGACTTGAATAGGACGTTGAGGCACGGAAGGTCGGCCTCCCCGCGGGCGGCCTGTCGGGCTGCCGGACGTCCTGAGAATCGAGGCGAACGTGATGTCGCAATCTTCGGTCAGGTCCGGGTCGATCCACGCCGTGTCCACGGTCCCTTCGCGCTCCGCGGATACCGTGTCGGTGCGTGTGCCGTGCTGGGACGACGTGACCAGGACGCTCCGCCTCGACGTCGTCGACCTCGACGCGAGCACCGACGAGATCCGGTTCCACGGCCACGTGATCGGGTTCATCAGCAGGGACGGCCGGCTCTTCCGGGCCAACGCCGGCACCCGCTTCGAGTCGTCGACGGAGTGTGGACACTACTTCCTCTGGGACGAGGCCGCCGCGATGCTGATCAACGCGTTCGGCATCCCGCTCGACGCCTGACTGTCCTCGTTGCCGGTCCTCCCGACCATTTCGCCTGATCCGATCTTGTGAGTGAGCGCTCACTCATCTAGGATCGAGGGCATGGCCGTCAAACCCGCACGAGCGAAAGCACTGTCCGTCGAGGACCGCCAGGCCATGCTGATCGACGCTGTCACGCCGCTCCTGCTCGAACACGGGCAGGCCGTCACCACCCGGCAGATCGCCGACTGCGCCGGGATCGCCGAGGGCACCATTTTCCGCGCCTTCGGGAGCAAGGACGAGCTGATCCAGGCCGCCGTGGCCCGCCACCTCGACCCCGAGCCGTTCCGTCGGCAGTTGCGGGCGATCGACCCGCTCCTGCCGCTCGAGGACCGGATCCGCGCGATCGTCGCCGTGATGCGCGCCCGGTTCACGACGCTGTTCACCCTGATGAGCGCGCTCGGCCGGCACGGCCCCCCTCCCGGGCACGAGAAGGGGCACCACGTTGCCGGCGAATTCGCCGGGATCCTGGCCGGCATCCTCGCCGACGACCTCGAGCGGTTCCGTGTTCCGGCCGAACGGGTCGGCCAGATCGTGCGGATGGTGACGCTCGCGGCATCCGTGCCCCAGATCCGCGACGGCCCCGACTTCGACGACGCGGAGATCACCGCCCTGATCCTGCACGGCATCATGGGCGCGCCCGTCCAGCACCACTCCATCGCTACCCCGCACCACGCCCCCTAGGAGAGCCCGATGTTGTGGAAACTGCTCGTGAAATACCTGCGGCCGTACCGGCGCCTGCTGGCGGCGGTCGTCGTCTTCCAGCTGGCGCAGTCGATCGCGTCGCTCTACCTGCCCACCCTCAACGCCGACATCATCGACGAGGGTGTCGCGAAGGGCGACACCGGCTACATCCTCCGCGTCGGCGGGATGATGCTGCTGATCACCTTCGCCCAGATCGTCTGCTCTATCATCGCGGTCTACTTCGGCGCGAAGGCGGCGATGGCGCTCGGACGTGACCTGCGCGGCGCGGTCTTCTCCCGGGTCGGCGAGTACTCCGAGCAGGAGGTCACCCGGTTCGGCGCCCCGTCGCTGATCACCCGCTCCACCAACGATGTGCAGCAGGTGCAGATGCTCGTGCTGATGACCTCCACCCTGATGGTCTCCGCGCCCATCCTCTCCATCGGCGGGGTGATCATGGCGATCCGCCAGGACGTGCAGCTCTCCTGGCTGATCGCGGTGAGCGTGCCCGTGCTCCTGATCGCCGTCGGCCTGATCATCGTGCGAATGGTGCCCCTGTTCCGGGTGATGCAGGCGAAGATCGACACCATCAACCGGGTGCTGCGCGAACAGCTCACCGGCATCCGGGTCATCCGCGCCTTCGTGCGCGAGGACCGCGAGCAGGCCCGCTTCGCCGTGGCCAACGAGGACGTCACCGACTACGCGCTGCGCGCCGGCCGGCTGATGGCGTTGATGTTCCCGATCGTGATGCTCGTGCTCAACGTCTCCAGCGTGGCCGTGATCTGGTTCGGGGCGTTCCGGATCCAGGACGGGTCGATGCAGGTCGGCACCCTGATCGCCTTCCTGTCCTACCTGATGCAGATCCTGATGGCCGTGATGATGGCCACCTTCATGGCCGTGATGATCCCGCGGGCGACCGTCTCCGCCGACCGGATCGGCGAGGTGCTCGGCACGGCCTCGAGCGTGGTTCCCCCGGCCAACCCGGTGAACGCGACCGTCGGCCACGGTGAACTCGCCCTGCTCGACGTGGGCTTCGCCTACCCGGGCGCCGAGCAGCCGGTGCTCAGCAATGTGAGCTTCCTGGCCCGCTCCGGCCAGACCACCGCGATCATCGGCAGCACCGGCTCCGGCAAGACCACCCTGGTGAACCTGCTGCCCCGGCTCTTCGACGCCACAAGCGGCTCGGTGCTCGTCGACGGCGTCGACGTGCGCGAGCTGAACCCCGACCTGCTGTGGGGGCACATCGGCCTCGTTCCGCAGAAACCGTACCTGTTCTCCGGCACCGTGCGCAGCAACCTGCAATACGGCAAGCCCGACGCCACCGAAGAGGAACTCTGGCGGGCGCTCACGATCGCCCAGGCGAAGGACTTCGTCGCGGAGATGCCGGAAGGACTCGATTCCCCGATCGCCCAGGGTGGCACCAACGTGTCCGGCGGCCAGCGACAGCGACTCGCGATCGCGCGCGCGCTGGTCAAACGCCCGGAGATCTACATCTTCGACGACTCGTTCTCCTCCCTCGACCTGGCAACGGATGCCCGGCTGCGCGCCGCCCTCAAGAGCGGCACCGACGGGGCGACGATGATCATCGTCGCGCAGCGGGTGTCGAGCATCATCGACGCCGACCAGATCCTGGTGCTCGAAGACGGCCGCATCGTCGGCGCGGGCACCCACCATGAACTGCTCGACAGCAGCAGGACCTACCAGGAAATCGTGTCATCACAGCTCACAGCGGAGGAAGCAGCATGAGCGAGGCAACCAGGGAACGGCCCGCCGCGGACCGGCCGCCGGCCCGCGGACCCGGCGGCGGGCACGGCCCGTTCGGCGGCATGAGCGCCCCCGCCGAGAAGGCGATGACCTTCGGCCCGTCGGCCCGGCGGCTGATCGGCAAGCTCAGGCCCGAACGCCTCTGGCTCCTGCTCGTGCTGGTGCTCGCCGTGGTCAGCGTCACCTTCTCGGTGATCGGCCCGCGGCTGCTCGGCGAGGGCACGAACCTCATCTTCTCCGGCATCGTGTCCAAGGCGCTCCCCGCCGGCGTCAGCCAGGTTGACGTCATCGCCGGCCTCCGCGCGGCGGGGGACACGGCCAAGGCGGACATGCTCAGCGGCATGACGCTCACCCCGGGGCTCGGCATCGACTTCGCCGCGCTGTCCGCCGTGCTGCTCTGGGCGATGATCCTCTACGTGCTGTCCTCCGCGTTCAGCTGGATCCAGGCCTACGTGCTCAACGGTGTCGTGCAGCGCACGGTGTACCGCCTGAGGGACGAGATCGAGGCGAAGATCAACCGCCTGCCGCTGCGCTACTTCGACTCTGTTCAGCGCGGCGAACTGCTCAGCCGGGTCACCAACGACGTCGACAACGTGTCGCAGAGCCTGCAGCAGTCTCTCAGTCAGATCGTCACCTCCCTGCTGACCGTGATCGGGGTCATCGTGATGATGTTCCTGCTCTCGCCGCTGCTGGCCGTGATCGCCCTGGTCACGGTGCCGCTCACCCTGGTGACCACGATGCTCATCGCCAAGCGCTCGCAGAAACTCTTCGTGGGGCAGTGGAAGAACACCGGCGAGCTGAACGGCCAGATCGAGGAGACCTTCACCGGGCACGCCCTGGTCAAGGTCTTCGGCCGCCAGAAGGAGGTCGAAGAACGCTTCAGGGTCAGGAACGAGGAGCTCTTCCAGGCCAGCTTCGGCGCCCAGTTCATCAGCGGCATGATCATGCCGGCGATGACGTTCATCGGCAACCTCGTCTACGTCGGCATCGCCGTCGTCGGCGGGCTCCAGGTGGCGTCCGGCGCGATGCAGCTCGGCGATGTGCAGGCCTTCATCCAGTACTCCCGCCAGTTCACCCAGCCGCTCGCCCAGCTCGGTTCGATGGCCAACCTGCTCCAGTCCGGCGTCGCATCCGCCGAGCGCGTCTTCGACCTGCTCGACGCCGAGGAGCAGAGCCCAGACCCTGAACCGGCCGAGACCCCGGAGGTCGTGCACGGCCGGCTCGCCTTCGAAGACGTGTCCTTCCGCTACACCGCCGACCAGCCGCTGATCGAGCACATCAGCCTGGTCGCGGAACCGGGACAGACGGTCGCGATCGTCGGGCCGACCGGCGCGGGCAAGACCACCCTGGTCAACCTGATGATGCGCTTCTACGAGCTGGACTCCGGCCGGATCACCCTCGACGGCGTCGACGTGGCGACGATGACCCGCGTCGACCTGCGCGGCCGGATGGGCATGGTGCTGCAGGACACCTGGCTGTTCGGCGGCACCATCCGGGAGAACATCGCCTACGGGCGTCCGGACGCCTCGGAGGAGGACATCCAGGCCGCCGCGCGGGCGACCTACGTCGACCGGTTCGTGCACTCGTTGCCGGACGGCTACGACACGGTGCTCGACGACGAGGGCGGCAACGTCAGCGCCGGCGAGAAGCAGCTGCTCACGATCGCCCGGGCGTTCCTGGCCAGGCCGAGCGTGCTCATCCTGGACGAGGCGACCAGCTCCGTCGACACCCGCACCGAGGTGCTCGTGCAGAAGGCCATGAGCGCCCTCCGCGCCGACCGCACCAGTTTCGTCATCGCGCACCGCCTGTCCACGATCCGCGACGCCGACCTCATCCTCGTGATGGAGGCCGGCCGGATCGTCGAACTGGGCACGCACGAGGAGCTGCTCGCGGCCGGTGGTGCCTACCACGCGCTCTACAACGCGCAGTTCGCGGCCCCCGTCGCCGACGAGGTCTAGGCAAGACGAGGTCCAGGCAAGACGAGGGCCAGACGAGACGAGGGCCAGGCGAGACGAGGGCCACGCGAACGGGCTCGCCGGTCAGGCCCGCAGGCGCGCCTCCGCGTCGCGGGCGCAGTCGATGCACAGCTCGGCAGCGGGCCGGGCCTCGAGCCTGGCCCGCCCGATGGGCTCGCCTCCCCGCACGCACAGTCCGTAACTGCCGTCGATGATCCGGGCGAGCGCCCGGTCGATGGTGGCCGCCTTCGCCTCGAACTCGCTGTGCACGCCGGAGATCCGCGACCACTCCATCGTGAGCGTCGGACCCTCCGGATCGTGCTCGTCGTCGGCGGTGCCGTTGTTCCGGGCTTCGATCACATCGTCGAGGGTGTGGGTGATCCGGCCGAGGGCGACGTCAAGGTCGCGGCGCTCCTCCAGCAGCAGTCCCTCGAAGTGCCGCAGGTCAGCGGGGGAGAGCTTCGTCTGGGTGCGCATGGCTGTCCTTTCGAGCGGCTCGCTGCAGGGGCGGAAATGCCACGTCGCGAGGATTGTGCTGTTGAGGATACGCCCAGCCGGCCGCCCTGTCGCGGGGCAGGCGGAGGCCGGTGGACAAATCAGCCGATCGTCACCGGCACCTGGTGCAGCCCGGTGGCACCGTCGGGGATGACATCGCGCACGACCGAGGTCTGCACGAGCCCGGCCGCGTCGGTCGCCCGCACCCGGATGGTGTGCCGGCCGGCGGGGGCCGTCCACTGCCAGCTCCACTGGCGCCAGGTGTCGGCGGAGATCGCGTCGGCCAGGGTCGCGTCGTTCCACGGGCCGTCGTCGACCTGCACCTGCACCGAACGGATGCCCACGTGCTGCGACCAGGCGACGCCGGCGACCGTGACCGGTCCGGCCGGTGCCCGGGTGCCCGCGCGGGGCACGTCGATCCTGGAGGACAGTTTCACCGGGCCGCGTTCGGTCCAGCCGCGGCTGGTCCAGTATGCGCTCTCCCGGTCGAACCGGGTCACGTTCAGCTCGACCACCCATTTGGTGGCCGAGACGTAGCCGTAGAGGCCCGGCACGACCATCCGCACCGGGTAGCCGTGTTCGAGGGGGAGCGGCACGCCGTTCATGCCGACGGCGAGGATCGCGTTGCGGTCGTCGGTGAGCACCTCCAGCGGGGTGCTCGCGGTCCAGCCGTCCTCGCTGCGCGAGAGCACCATGTCGGCGCCGGGCCGTGGTTTCGCCCGGGCGAGCAGCAGCCGGATCGGATAGCCCAGCCAGGTGGCGTTGCCGATCAGGTCACCGCCGACAGGGTTGGACACGCAGGTGAGTGTGGTCGTGCTCTCTTCCAACGGCAGGGCGAGGAGCTCCGCGAAGGTCAGCTCGACCTCGTTCTCAACCAGGCCGGTGACCTTCAGCGTCCAGGTGGCCGGGTCGATCCGGGGCACCTGCAGCGCCGTGTCGATCCGGTAGAAGCCGAGGTTCGGCGTGATCACGGGGGAGAGGCCGTCGATCGCGAGGTCGGCTCCGGGCGGGATCGGGGCCGGCGCGGTGGCCGGGGCAGGCAGGGTGAACCGGGCGCGGGCGGCATCCGTGGCCCGGGTGCCGGCCGACACCAGCTGGCCGCCGATCACGGCCAGGAGTCCGAGGCCGGTGCTCGCGCCGGTCCAGGCCAGGAAACGCCTGCGGTCGACGCCGGAGGAGTCCGGGTGCGGGTCCGCGATGGTGCGCGGCAGCCGGGTGGTGAGCGCCGTGAGCAGCACCGCCGCGACCACCATCGCAGTGACCGAGGGCAGGGCATCGAAGGTGGCGGCGCCGGACCGGGTCAGCACCGCGACCACGGCGAGTGCGCCCGCCGCGACGACGAGCGCCCGGCCGAACGGCGGACGACGGGATTCGAGCACCCCGGCGACGGCGGCCAGCACGAACGCCCCCAGAGCGACGCAGACGATCAGCACCGCCTTGTCGCCCGTGCCGAACAGGCCGATGACCAGCTCCTTGACCCAGCCCGGGACGAGATCGATCACGAGGGCGCCGACGGCCAGGATGGGGCTGCCCGCCGGGGCGAGGATCGCGGCGACAAGCTCGGCCGCGCCCAGTCCGCCCAGCTCCGCGGCGACACCGGCAGCGACGGGGCGCCACAGCCGGGACCCGCGCGAGGCGGTGCGGGATCGGGGAGGAGCGTCGGGGGTGGCCATCCGTTCAGCATAGGTTCGGGGGCTGCGAGGCGCGCCGGTCAAGTCCTTACGATTCGCTGCGGCTTTCGGCCGGCCGAACGCGATCCGCAGCGAAGCGGATGTGTCCTCGCGCGCAGGACGGGCTGGCGCCGGGCCCTGCCGCGGCTCAGGCCGGAGCGGACGCCCAGTGGAATAGGGCAGGATCGAAGGATCATGGCTACTCTCACCGCGCTCCCGCACGTCACCGACCCGGACATCCTGTTCGAGGCGTTCGAACTCTGGGCAGGGGAGCAGGGCCTGGCGCTCTACCCGGCCCAGGAGGAGGCCGTGATCGAGATCGTGTCGGGGGCCAACCTCATCCTGAGCACCCCCACCGGCACGGGCAAGTCGCTGGTCGCCGTCGGAGCGCACTTCGCCGCCCTGTCCGCCGGCAGGCGCACCTTCTACACCGCCCCGATCAAGGCGCTCGTCAGCGAGAAGTTCTTCGCCCTCGTCGACATCTTCGGCGCCGAGAACGTGGGCATGATGACCGGCGACTCCTCGGTGAACTCCGACGCCCCGATCATCTGCTGCACGGCGGAGATCCTCGCCAACCTCGCGCTGCGCAGCGGCGAGGACACCCAGGTGGACCAGGTCGTGATGGACGAATTCCATTTCTACGGCGACCCCGACCGCGGCTGGGCCTGGCAGGTGCCCCTGCTGCTGCTGCCGCGGGTGCAGTTCATCCTGATGTCGGCCACCCTGGGCGACGTCACGGTCATCGCCGACGACCTCTCCCGGCGCACCGGCCGGCCCACCGCGGTCGTCACCGGCGTGGAACGGCCCGTGCCGCTGCACTACTTCTACGAGACCACGCCCGTGCACGAGACCGTGGAGGACCTGCTCAAGACCGGGCAGGCTCCGGTCTACATCGTCCATTTCGCGCAGGCGGCCGCCCTGGAACGCGCGCAGGCGCTGAGCAGCGTGAAGGTGGCCACCAAGGAGCAGAAGGAGGCGATCGCGGAGCTGATCGGCGGGTTCCGCTTCACCACCAGCTTCGGCAAGACCCTGTCCCGGCTGATCCGGATGGGCATCGGCGTGCACCACGCCGGGATGCTGCCCAAGTACCGCCGACTCGTCGAGCAGCTCGCCCAGCGCGGCCTGCTCCGGGTCATCTGCGGCACCGACACGCTCGGCGTCGGCATCAACGTGCCGATCCGCACCGTGCTGTTCACCGCGCTCACCAAGTACGACGGCGTCAAGATGCGCCAGCTGAACGCGCGCGAATTCCACCAGATCGCCGGGCGGGCCGGCCGGGCCGGCTACGACACCGCCGGCACCGTCGCCGTGCAGGCGCCCGACCACGAGACCGACAACCTCAAAGCGACCCTGAAGGCGGGCGACGACCCGAAGAAGAAACGCAAGATCATCCGCAAGAAGGCGCCGGAGGGCTTCGTCTCCTGGGGCGAGCCGTCGTTCCAGCGCCTCGTCGCGGCCGAGCCGGAGACCATGCAGTCGAGCATGCAGATGACCGCGGCGATGCTGATCAACGTGATCGGGCGCGGCGGCGACGCGTACGCCCACGTCCACTCGCTGGTCTTCGACAACCACGAGCCGTGGAAGCGCCAGCTCGCGCACGCCCGGCGGGCGCTGGGAATCTACAAGACGCTCCGCGCGGCGGGAGTCGTGGAGCAGAACGTCGACCCGCGGACCGGGCGCACGGACATCCGCCTCACCGTGGACCTGCAGCCGAATTTCGCGCTCAACCAGCCGTTGTCCCCGTTCGCGCTCGCCGCGTTCGACCTGCTCGACGTGGAAGACCCCGGCTACGCGCTGGACATGATCTCGATCGTCGAGGCGACCCTCGACGACCCGCGCCCGGTGCTGATGGGCCAGCAGTTCGCCGCGCGCGGTGAGGCTGTGAACGCGATGAAGCGGGAGGGGATCGAGTACGACGAGCGGATGGCGCTGCTCGAGGAGATCACCTGGCCCAAGCCGCTCGAGGAACTGCTCACCTACACGTTCGACACCTACAAGGAATCGCAGCCGTGGATCGCGGACTTCGCCCTGCGCCCGAAGACGGTCGTGCGCGACATGTACGAGCGGGCGATGTCGTTCGGCGAGTTCATCGCCTTCTACAAGCTCGCCCGCAGCGAGGGCGTCGTTCTGCGCTACCTGTCGGACGCCTACCGGGCCGCCCGGCAGACCATCCCGGACGAGGCGAAGACCGAGGACCTGCTCGATCTGATCGAATGGCTCGGCGAGCTCGTTCGCCAGGTCGACTCGAGCCTGCTCGACGAGTGGGAGGAGCTCATCCACCCCGACCTCGCTGTGCACGAGGCCGGGGCCCATTCGGTGCTGCCGCCGGCCCCGCGCCGGCTGACGACGAACACCCGGGCCTTCCGGATCCTCGTGCGCAACGAGCTGTTCCGCCGGGTGCAGCTGGCGGCGCTCGAGCACTACGACGAGCTCGGCGAACTCGACCGCGAACACGGTTTCACCGCGGATGCCTGGGCCGACGCCATGGACGGCTACTTCGCCGAGCACGACGAGCTGCTCGCCGGTGCGAATGCGCGCGGGGCGGGCCTGCTGATCCTCGACGAGGGCGCCACCGAATGGACCGCCCGGCAGATCTTCGACGACCCGGCCGGCGACCACGACTGGGGCATCAGCGCCACGATCGACCTGGCCGCCTCCGACGAGCTCGGCGCGGCCGTGCTTCGGGTCACCGGGGTCAACCGGCTGTAAGGCGGCCTCCGGCCTCCGGCATGCGGCGGCACCGGAGTACGGTGGGGGCATGCCAACGACCCACGTTCCTGATGCCCCGATCCGCACCGGCCTGATCGGTTTCGGCACCTCCGGCCGGCTCTTCCACAGCCCCTTCATCGACGCGAACCCCGAGTTCTCCCTCGACCTGATCGTGACGAAGGACCCGGCCCGGCGCGCGGTGGCCGGCGAACGGTATCCGCGGACCCGGCTGGTGGACAGCTCCGACGACCTCTTCGCGGAGGCCGCGAACCTCGACCTGGTCGTGATCGGTTCGCCGTCGGCCACCCACGTGCCGCTCGCGCACGCAGCCCTCGACGCCGGGCTGGCCGTCGTCGTCGACAAGCCGTTCGCGGTGACGAGCAGGGACGGCCGGGCGCTGATCGAGAAGGCCAACCGGCTGGGGCTCCCGCTGACCGTGTTCCAGAACCGGCGCTGGGACGGTGACTTCCTCACCCTGAAGGCCCTGCTGGATGCCGGGAGGCTCGGCACGGTGCGCCGGTTCGAGTCGCGGTTCGAATGGTGGAAGCCCGAGCAGTCGAAGTCCTGGAAGGCCGCCGCGACGATCAAGGAGGGCGGTGGCGTATTGTTCGACCTCGGCGCGCACCTGATCGACCAGGCCCTGGTGCTGTTCGGCCCGATCGACGACATCTACGCCGAAACCCTCACCCGGCGCCCGGGCGGAACCGCGGACGACGACACCTTCGTGGCCCTGCACCACGGCTCAGGGGTGCGTTCACACCTCTGGATGAACGGGATCGCGGCGCAGGCCGGCCCGCGGTTCCACGTGCTCGGCTCGGAATCCGGCTACACCAAGTGGGGCCTCGACGGCCAGGAAGAGGCGCTCAAGGCCGGCGCGCGGCCGACCGATCCCGGCTTCGGCGTCGACGACGAGTCGAACTGGGGAGTGCTCGGGATCGACGGGGCCCTCACTCCGGTGCCCGCCGAGCGGGGCAGCTACGTGTCGTTCTACACCGGGCTGGCGGATGCCCTGCTCCGGGGAGCGCCGGTGCCGGTCGACCCCGAGGATTCGCTCAGGGTGATCAGCATCATCGAACGGATCAACTTGCTCACGCACTAGCTGCTCACGCACTGGCTGCTTACGCACTGGCTGCTCCCGCACTGGGCGCGGGCGCCCCGCCCGGGCGTCAGCGCTTGGCGGTCCAGTCGAGATTGATGATGTTCCTGATGTAGATGTTCTCGCCGAGGCCCGAGACTGACGGGTTCATCCGCAGCAGCTGCTGCACCGGCAGGTCGAAGCGTTGGGCGATGGCGAAGAAGTCGTCGCCCTCGACGACCGTGTACGTGCTCAGGTTGCCGGCGGCATCCGTGGCCGGGGCGCCGCGCGCGCCCGCGGTGGCACCCTGGTCGACTGCCGGCCCGTCCGGGAGCGGCACGGCCGGCCCGGCCTCGGCGTTCGGGGTCGTCTCCGGCGCCGGCGGGTTGGGGATGATCACCTCCGGAACCGTGGGTGTGGGCGTCGGCGTGGGGGTCGGCGTCGGCGTCGGCGTGACGAGCACGGTGGCGGTGACGACGGGCGCAGGGGGAGTGGAGCACCCGGCGAGGGCCGGGAGGAGAACCGCGACGGCGAGGCCGGTCAGCGCAACCCGGCCGAGCCTTCGGGCCGCGGTGCCCGGCCCAGGCTGCGTCCGGCGCGGCCGAACGCGGCCGTGGTCGTGCCTGTCGTGCCTGTCGTGCCTGTCGTGCAACGTCGTGACGGTGCCCATGCTCATCCCCCCGGAAACAGGTCGGCGTCTCGGCCGGCGTCCGGCCAGTTTAGGCCGTCCGGGCCGGCATCGGCTGACTCGGCAGCAAAAGCGGGCTGCCGATGGCTGTTTCAGTCGCTCAGCATTCGATCACGTTGACGGCGAGGCCGCCCTCGCTGGTCTCCTTGTACTTGGTCATCATGTCCAGGCCGGTCTGGCGCATGGTCTCGATCACGGTGTCGAGGGAGACGAGGTGGGTGCCGTCGCCGTGCAGGGCGAGCCGGGCCGCGGAGACGGCGGTCGACGACGCGATCGCATTCCGCTCGATGCAGGGCACCTGCACCAGACCGCCGACCGGGTCGCAGGTGAGCCCCAGGTGGTGTTCCATGGCGATCTCGGCCGCGTTCTCGACCTGGCGGGGGGTGCCGCCGAGCACGGCGCAGAGCGCACCGGCGGCCATGGCGCAGGCGGAGCCGACCTCGGCCTGGCACCCGCCCTCCGCCCCGGAGATGGAGGCGTTCGCCTTGACCAGGGAGCCGATCGCGACCGCGGTGAGCAGGTATCGACGGATGCCGGCGGCGTTCGCCCCCGGCACGAATCGCAGGTAGTAGTGCCCGACCGCGGGGATGATGCCGGCGGCTCCGTTGGTCGGGGCCGTCACGACCCGCCCGCCGGAGGCGTTTTCCTCGTTCACGGCCAGGGCGAACGCGTGCAGCCACTCCGTCGACGTGTCGCGTTCACGCACCGGCTGACTCTCGTATTCCTCCAGCTGCATGCGAACGGCGGCGGCCCGCCGTTTCACCTTGAGACCGCCGGGCAGGATGCCGGTGGCGACGAGTCCGGCCTCCACGCACACGTGCATGGCGTCCCAGATCGCGTCGAGGCCCGCATTGAGGCGGTCGGGGCCGTGGATGGCCTCCTCGTTGGCGCGGGCGACCTCGCAGATGGAGGCGTCGTGCAGGTCACAGAGTGCCAGGAGTTCGGCGCTGGACGCGTACGGCATGGGGGCGGCGGCGAGGGTGCGCACCTGCGGCTGGTCGCCGTCGCGACGGATGAAGCCGCCGCCGATCGAGTACCAGGTCTCGTCGAAGAGGGGCGCGGCATCCGTCTCGCCCCACGCCCGCAGGGTCAGCGCGTTCGGGTGGCCGGGCAGCCGGGTGCGCGGTTCGAAGCTGATGTCGTCGCGCCGGACCGGGATGGGGTGGCTGCCGGCGAGGAGGAGCGTCGCACCCTCGGCGAGGCCCGACCAGGCGTGGCGGACCGCCTCAGGGTCGCAGCTTTCCGGCTCGAGCCCGGCGAGGCCGGCCAGGATCGCGTCCGGCGTGCCGTGGCCGAGGCCGGTGGAGCCGAGCGACCCGTAGAGCGAACAGCTGATCCGGGCGACGTCGCCCAGCTTGCCGGATTCGGCCAGGTGGGTGGCGAAGGTGAGGGCGGCCCGCATCGGGCCGACCGTGTGGGAGCTGGATGGACCGATCCCGATGGAGAAGAGGTCGAGAGCCGACACGTACGCTGTCATCCGACCATCGTACGGCGCGGGTCGGGCTTCGGCGGGAGGCGGTCGCCGGGAGCGGCGCCGGGCGCTAACCGGCTGTGCGTGCCCCGCCGAGGAGCCGGGCGTGCTCGATCTTGATGCAGCGGTCCATCACGACGGTGAGGCCCGCGGCCTCGGCGGCCCTGGCGGCGGCCTCGTTCCAGACGCCGAGCTGCAGCCAGACGGTGGACGCGCCCGCCGCGATGGCCTCGTCGACGACCGGCGGCACGTCGTCGGCGCGGCGGAAGACGTCGACGATGTCGGGGACCTCCGGCAGCGACGCCAGGTCGGGGTAGGCCTTCTCGCCGAGGATGACGTCGGCCCGCGGGTTGACGAAGTAGACCCGGTAGGCGCCGGTGCCCTGCAGGTACGCGCCGACCTCGTTGCTCGGCCGGTCCGGCCGCGGGGACGCCCCGACGATCGCGATCGAGGATGCGCCCCGCAGGATTCGGCCCACGGTGTCGTCGTCGGGTTCGGGCCAGGTGCTCGTGGTCATGGTGTTCCTCCTTGTGCCGGCCGGGACCGGAGCGCTGTCGCCGATCTGCCGTTTCATTATCGGCAACGCCCGCGCCAGGGTCGTCCATTCCCGCACGGGCCGCGCGGCTGACAGGATGGGTGCATGGTGCAGTCAGTGGAGACAGTTGTCGTGGGCGGCGGGGCGATGGGGTCGGCGACCGCGTGGCAGCTTGCTGGGCGGGGCCGCTCGGTGACGCTGCTCGAACGTTTCGCGCCCGGGCACACCAACGGAGCGTCGCACGGCGCCTCCCGCAACTTCAACACGGCCTACTCCGACCCCACCTACGTGGCGATGCTGGCTGAGGCGCTGCCGCTCTGGCGGGAGCTGGAGGCCACCACCGGATCCCGGATGCTGGAGCAGGTCGGTGTCGTCAATCACGGGCCGAACCGCGACTTCGACGCCGTGGCCAAGGCGCTGGCCGGTGCGGGGCTCGGAGCCGGGTTCCTCTCGGTGGAGGCCGCGGCGGAGCGGTGGCCGGGCATCCGCTTCGACGGACGGGTACTGCACACCCCCGACGCCGGCCGGCTGAACGCGGATGCCGCGGTGAGAGCCCTGCAGACCGCCGCGGCCGCCGCCGGCGCCGAGATTAGACACGAGTCCCGGGTGCTGCGCCTCGAGGTGCTCGGGGACGACCGGGTGCGGGTGACCACCGAGGCCGGCACCATCGAGGCGCGGCGCGCCGTCGTGACCGTCGGCGCCTGGACGAGTTCGCTGCTGGGCGGAGTGCTCCCGGTGCCGCGGCTCCGGGTCACCCAGGAGCAGCCGGCACACTTCGCGCTGCGGGACCGGTCGACGGATGCCGCGACCGCCGCCGAGACCTGGTGGCCCGGCTTCAACCACGCCTTCGATCCGGCCGAGGCTCGGTACGGCTACTGGTACTCGCCGGTCTACGGCATGTACACGCCGGGCCAGGGCGTCAAGGCGGGCTGGCACGGCGTGGGGGAGGTCACCGACCCCGATGCTCGCAGCTTCCGGCCAGAGCCGGTTCAGCTCGCGGCCCTGCAACGCTATGTGCGCGACTGGCTCCCCGGCGCCGACCCCGACGTCTGCGACCCGGTCAGCTGCACCTACACGACCACGGTCGACGAGGACTTCGTGCTCGACCGGGTCGGACCGGTCGTCGTCGGCGCGGGATTCAGCGGGCACGGTTTCAAGTTCACGCCGACGGTCGGCCGGATTCTCGCCGACCTGGCCACGGACACTGCCGCGGCCCCAGCCCTGTTCGCTCTGTCCCGGGAGCCCGGCCCCGGCCCGGGCGGCTGGCTCGTGCGGCGCTAGCGCGGATCCGCGCGCATCCGCGCGGTTCTCGCGTGCCTGGGGTCAGGCCAAGTGCACGGCGACCAGGGCGAGGGCCGCGATCAGGGTCCAGGAGAGCAGGCCGACCGCCAGGGCGCGGCCGCCGGTGCGGAGGATCGTGCCGAGGTCCACCGCCGCGCCGAGGCCGAACAGGGCGGTCGCGAGCAGGTAGGTCTGTAGGAGGTCCGCGCCGGCGAGCAGCCCGCCGGGGAGCGGCACGAACGTGCGCAGCAGCACCGCGGCGAGGAAGCCGGCCACGAACAGGGGCAGGATCGGCGGCCGGGCGACCGGGGCATCCGTCGCCGGGCCGCGCGCGTCACGGCGCCGCTCGCGCACCGCCACGGTCGCCACGATCGGCGCGAGCATGAGCACCCGGGTGAGTTTCACGACGACGGCCACGGCGAGGGCGGCCGGGCCGGCCACCTGGGCGGTGGCGACGACCTGGCCCACGTCGTGCACGCCCGCACCGACCCAGTGCCCGAACTGCAGGTCGGTCAGGCCGAGCGGATGCCACAGCACCGGCAGCACGGCAATCGCCAGGGTTCCGCACAGGGTGACCAGGGCGATCGGGGTCGCGGTCTCCTCATCCTTCGCCTTGACCACGCCGCTCATCGCCCCGATCGCGGAGGCGCCGCAGATCGAGAACCCGGTCGCGATCAGGAGCGGCTGGTTTCCCGGCAGGCCGAGCCTCCGGCCGAGCCAGAGGGTGCCGGCGAAGGTGAGCAGCACGATCGCGACGGTGGTCGCGATCGTCAGCCAGCCGAGCCCGAGGATGTCGACCAGGCTGAGTTTGAGCCCGAGCAGCACTATGCCCAGTCGCATGATCCGGGTGGCCGCGACGGAGAGTCCCGGGGCCAGGACGCCGGCCAGGGCCGGGCGCAGTGCCGGCAGCTGGCCGGCCGCAATGCCGAGCACGACCGCGACGGTGAGCAGCGGGAACCCGGGCACGACCGCGTGGATGATCCCGGCGAGGACGGCGGCGGCGGCCGCGACAAGCACACCCGGCAGCCACATTTCTCCGAGCCTACGCCGCCGGGCGGTCCGCCCGGAACCGGCCTGGTGCCCGCGTCCCGCCCGCGGAGCCTCGTCACCGCCCCGTCGATCCCCGCCGAGATGCGAGAAAAGCCGCCTTTTCCTCGAGGAAAAGACGGCTTTGCTCTCAGTTCGGCGGAGTGGTCGGCGGGTGTTGGAGGGCGCCGAGCGGTCAGCGGTGGTGGAAGCGGGCGACCATCGGGCAGTCGAACGGGTCCCTGGCGGAGAGCCCGACCTTGTTGAGGTAGGCGATCACGATGCCGTAGGACTGGAACAGGCCCGTCTCGGTGTAGAGGATGTTGTGCGACTGGCAGTATTCCTTGGTGATCTCCTGCGCCTTTCGCAGGTGCGGGCGCGCCATGTTCGGGAACAGGTGGTGCTCGACCTGGTAGTTCAGGCCGCCCATGAAGGTGTCCATGAACGTGCCGCCGCGGATGTTCCGCGAGGTCAGCACCTGGCGACGGAGGAAGTCCACCTTGCTCTCGTGCGGCAGCTGCGGCATGCCCTTGTGGTTGGGCGCGAAGGACGCTCCCATGTACACGCCGAAGACGGCGAGCTGCACGCCGATGAAGGCGAAGGCCATGCCGAGCGGCAGGAAATAGAAGATCACGGCGACGTAGAGGATGATGCGGGTCGACAGCATGCTGATCTCGAGCCAGCGCTTGTCCACCTTGCCGCGACCGAAGACCGTCTTGAAGCCCTGCACGTGCAGGTTGAACCCCTCGGCCATCAGCAGCGGGAAGAACAGGTAGCCCTGCTTGCGGGTGACGAACGAGCCGAGCCAGCTGACCTTCGCAGCGTCCTCCTCGCGGAAGACGATGAAGTCGGGGTCGATGTCGGGGTCCTTGCCGACCACGTTCGGGTTGGCGTGGTGGCGGCTGTGCTTGTTCATCCACCAGGCGTAGCTGATGCCGACGAACAGGTTGGCGAGGATGCGGCCGGCGCGGTCGTTGGCGGGACCCGACTGGAAGACCTGGCGGTGCGAGGCCTCGTGGGCGAGGAACGCGAACTGGGTGAGGATGATGCCGAGAACCGCGGCGATGATCAGCTGGTACCAGCTGTCGCCGAGCAGCACGAAACCGGTGGCGGCGCCGGCGGTGGCGAGCACCAGCAGGGAGAAGACGAACCAGTAGAACCCGGTCGCGCGCTTCAAGAGCCCCAGGTTGCGCACGGTGTGCAGCAAGGATGAGTACTCGGTCGTGGGATTCTTCGAGTCGCCACCCGGGCGGGTCTTGACGATGCGCACCGTGGGTGCGACGGTTGCTTCCGACATGAGGCCTTTGGTCTGAATCTGGACTTCTCAGTCGGTAGTGGAGCAATTACTCGTAAAACAGATATCGCAAGTGTACGGGCGGGACCCCGGCCGATGGTGTTAATTCACACGTGTTTCCCAGTCGCTATATGCCATCCGAGGCATATCAACGCGGCTTCAATGCGACTTTCGGAACCAAGGATTCGGGATGGAATCCGTTCGCGTCAGCGCCAGCTGGGCAGCCAGATGTGCAGCTGCCAGAACAGGAACGATGTCTGCGTTCCGGTCCAGAGCGGATAGAAGTAGGCGCTCACCAGTGCGGCGGCGACGAGGGAGCCGACGAGGACGCGGATGCCGGTGCGCCGGCCGCTCGCACCGTCCCCCAGCCCGGGCACCAGGCCGAGGAAGATCCCGATCGCACAGGTCAAGCCGAGCAGCAGGTACGGCTCGAACGCGATCGTGTAGAACTGGAACACGGTGCGGCCGAGGTACATCAGCCAGGGCAGGTAACCGGCGACCATGCCCATCAGGATCAGGCCCACCTGCCATTCGCGGTAGCGCGCGAGCCGGTAGACGAGGTACAGGATCGCGGCCGTCGCGGCCCACCAGATCAGCGGGTTGGCGATCCCCGTGATCGCCTCCGAGCAGGTGCTGAAGTCGCAGCCGTTCTCGCCCAGCGACGAGCCCCGGTAGTACATGCTCGTCGGGCGGATCATGAACAGCCAGGTCAGCGGGTTGGCCTGGTACGGATGCGGCGTGGCCAGGCCGACGTGATAGGTGTACGCGGCCACCTGGTAGTGCCAGAAGCTCTGCACCGAATCGGGCACCCAGGCCAGGGCCCCGGTCCAGGCGGCACCGGGGGAGGCCGCCCAGTTGCGGTAGAAACCCGCGGAGGTGACGAACCAGCCGGTCCAGGAGAGCAGGAACGTGGTCACCGCGACGGGCACCAGCAGGAGGAAGGTGGCCGGCGCCTGTTTGAGCACGGCGGCGCTCCACCAGAACGCGACGCCGGCCCGCCGGCGGGCCAGCGCATCCACGACCACCAGGTAGACGCCGAACGCGGCGAGGAAGTAGAGGCCTGACCACTTGACGCTGCAGGTCAGCCCGAACGCGAGGCCGGCGGCGAGCAGCCAGGGCCGCCACCAGAGGGTCGGACCCCAGCCTGGCTCGCGCCCGGCCTCCCGGCGCCGGGCCATCCACTCGTCGAGCCGGCCGGCGTGCCAGTCCCGGTCGAGGAGCACGGCGCCGAAGCCGAGCAGCGCGAAGAACATGACCGAGTTGTCGAGGAGGGCGACCCGGGACATCACGATGGCGTTGCCGTCGATCGCGAACAGGAAACCCGCCAGCACCGCGAGCACCGTCGACCCGAAAAGCTTCTTCGCGATCAGCATCAGGAGCACGACCGCGAGCACGCCGATCACGGCGGTGACGATCCGCCAGCCCCAACTGCTGTCCGGGCCGAAGGCGGCCATCCCGAGCGAGATGAGCCATTTGCCCAGCGGCGGGTGCACGACGAAGGCCGGGTTCATCGTGAAGATGTCGGTGTGCCCCGACGCGAAGAGCGCATCCGCCTTGTCCGGCCACGTCGATTCGTAGCCATTGGTGAAGAGCGTCCACGCGTCTTTCACATAGAAGGTCTCGTCGAAGACGAGGGAGCGCGGGCTGCCGAGGTTCCAGAGTCGCAGGATCGCGGCCAGCGCTGTCACCGCGAGGGGGCCGGCCCAGGAGAACCAGCGGCTATTGAGGAGCACCTGACCATCGTAGTGAGCCGCGACTGCGAGACTGGGAGCATGATCATCCTCGCTGCCACCCCGATCGGAAACCTCGGCGACGTCTCCCGTCGGCTCGTCGAGGCCCTCACGACCGCGACGGTGATCGCCGCCGAAGACACCCGCGTCACCGTGCATCTGCTCAAGGCCCTCGGCATTGAGAACCGGCCGAAACTGATCAGCCTGCACGACCACAATGAACGCGGCAAGGCGGCCGAGCTGGCCGAGCTGGCCCGGGACACGGATGTCCTCGTGCTCAGCGACGCGGGGATGCCCACCGTCTCCGACCCCGGATTCCATCTCGTCGACGCGGCGGTCGCGGCCGGCGTGGTCGTCTCGGCGCTGCCCGGCCCGTCGGCCGTGCTCACGGCGCTCGCCGTGTCGGGGCTGCCGACCGACCGATTCACCTTCGAGGGCTTCCTCCCGCGCAAGCACGGCGACCGGGTCACCGCGCTGCGCGAGGTGGCGGCCGAGCGGCGCACCATGGTCTTCTTCGAGTCGCCCAACCGGCTCGCGGCGTCCCTCACCGACCTCGGAGCCGTGCTCGGCGCCGACCGCCGTGTCGTCGTGTGCCGGGAGCTGACCAAGTTCTACGAGGAAGTGAAACGGGGCACGGCGGCCGAACTGGCCGAGTGGGCCGCGGCGGGCGTCAAGGGCGAGATCTGCATCGTCGTCGCCGGCGCCGAGGCGCGCGTGCTCGATCTGCCGACTGGAGTCGCCGAGGTGCTCGCCCTGGTCGCGGCCGGCGCCCGGCTGAAGGAGGCCGCTGCGGATGTCTCCGCCGCGTCCGGCCTCGGCAAACGCGACCTCTACGAGGCGGCGCTGCAGCAGAAGTCCGGCGGGACCGCGCCCGACAAGCCGGACTACTCGGACCTGCCGCTGGGCTGACCTGCCCCGTCCTGCTGCGTCCTGTCGTGAGGGCCGCCAGGTTCGCACTGGGGAACAAATGAGGGATGCTCATGGTTAACCACGATAGGTGACAGCCTGACAGGCGACACCGGAGGTGACCGATGACACACGCGGTGAGGTTCTCCCAGTATGGCGGCCCGGAAGTCCTCGGGATCGTCGAGATTCCGGATCCTGTTCCCGGCCCCGGCGAGGTCGTCGTCGACGTTGTCGCGGCGGGATTGAACCCGGTCGAGACGGCCATCAGAGAGGGGCGTCTCGACGTGGAATGGCCTGCGCGTTTCCCGGCCGGACAGGGCAGTGACTTCGCCGGAATCGTTCGGCGGCTCGGCACCGGCGTCACCGGATGGAAGGTCGGCGACGAGGTGATGGGGCACACCGTCCGCGGCGCACAGGCCGAACTCATCGCCGTTCCGGTGACCGACATCATCCGCAAGCCCGATTCCCTGGCCTGGGAGGTGGCCGGCAGTCTGTACGTCGCCGCGGCCAACGCGTGGCGGGCCGTGCAGGACGTGAACCCCCGCCCCGGCCGCACCGTGCTCGTGCACGCCGCCGCGGGCGGGGTCGGCGGCATCGCCGCCCAGCTTGCCCGGCTGCGCGGCGCCACCGTGATGGGGACGGCCAGCCCGGAGAGCTTCGACCGCCTCCGCCAGCTCGGGGTCGTGCCGGTCGAGTACGGACCGGGCCTCGCCGAGCGGCTGACCAGGCTCGCACCGAACGGAATCGACGCCGAGTTGGATCATCGCGGCGATGCCTCCCTCGCCAACCTCCGCTCCGCCGACACGACCGACACCGTGCTGCTCGCCAAGATCGCCCGGATGGTGGCCGACCGTCAGATCGTCGTGCCGGTCGCGGCGATCTACCCCTTCGACCAGGTGCAGGACGCCTACCGCGAGCTCGAGGCCGGGCACGCCCACGGCAAGATCGTGCTCGGCCTGCACCCGGTCGGATACACCCGGCAGAAGGTGCGGGGTCTCACCATGCGGGAATCCGAGGCCACCGTGGACAAGCCCGGCCGGGTCGCCGGGCCGCCGGCCCGCGAGGTGCTGCCGCCGGTGTTCGGGCATCCGCGGCATCGCCCCGCCGACCCGGCGACCGACCCGGCGACCGAGTTCACCGGTGTTCCGCTCCGGTGAGGGCCGCCGGGGGCTCGCGCCGTAACAGGGCCGGCGCCATCCGCTGCTCCCAGTAGGCTGGAGGGCATGTCCGACGGCTCATCCTTCTACATCACCACGCCGATTTTCTACGTGAATGATGTCCCTCATATCGGGCACGCCTACACCGAGGTGGCCGCCGATGTGCTCGCGCGCTGGCACCGGCAGGCCGGTGAAGACGCCTGGCTGCTGACCGGCACCGACGAACACGGGCAGAAGATCCTGCGCACCGCCATCGCCAACGGCGTCACGCCGAAGGAATGGGCCGACCGCCTGGTCGAGACCGCGTGGAAGCCCCTGCTGCAGACCGTCGACATCAAGAACGACGACTTCATCCGCACAACCGACGAGCGCCACGAGGTGAACGCGCAGAAGTTCCTGCAGCACCTCTACGACGCCGGGCACATCTACACGGGTGAATACGAGGGCTTCTACTGCGTGGGCTGCGAGGAGTACAAGCAGCCCAGCGACCTCATCGACGGCACCGGCGAATTCGCCGGAGTGCAGGTCTGCGCGATCCACTCGATCCCGGTCGAACTGCTGCACGAGAAGAACTACTTCTTCCGGATGAGCACCTTCGCCGACCAGCTCCTCGCCCTCTACGAGGACAACCCCGATTTCGTGCAGCCCGCCGCCGCCCGCAACGAGGTCATCTCCTTTGTCAAGCAGGGCCTGTCCGACCTGTCCATCTCCCGCTCCAGCTTCGACTGGGGCATCAAGGTGCCCTGGGACGACACCCACGTCGTCTACGTCTGGTTCGACGCGCTGCTCAACTACATCACCGCCGCGGGCTACGGCCACGACGACGAGAAGTTCAGCCGGCTCTGGCCCGCCACCCACATCGTCGGCAAGGACATCCTCCGTTTCCACGCCGTGATCTGGCCGGCCATGCTCCTCGCGGCCGGTATCGAGGTTCCCCGCCGGGTCTTCGGACACGGCTGGCTGCTGGTCGGCGGCGAGAAGATGAGCAAGTCCAAGCTCACCGGCATCGCCCCGAGCCAGATCACCGACACCTTTGGCTCCGACGCGTTCCGCTACTACTTCATGCGGGCGATCAGCTTCGGCCAGGACGGGTCGTTCTCCTGGGAGGACCTCTCCGCCCGCTACCAGTCCGAGCTCGCCAACGGGTTCGGCAACCTCGCCTCCCGCGTGATCGCCATGGTCGTGCGCTACTGCGACGGGGAGATCCCGACCCCCACGGTGTTCTCCGAGGACGACGACCTGATCCGCGCCACCGAGAAGCGGGCCACGGATGCCGCGGGCGAGGCCATCTCCCGCCTGGCCATCCACGAGGCGATCGCCGCGATCTGGGAGCTGGTCGACGAGCTCAACGGCTACATCACCAGCCAGGAACCGTGGGCCCTCGCCAAGGACCCGGCCAACCGGGCCCGGCTCGAGGCCGTGCTGTTCACCGCCGTGCGCGGGCTCGGCACGCTCGCCGTGCTGCTCTCGCCGATCGTGCCCCAGGCCACCGGGAAGCTCTGGCAGGCGCTCGGCGGCAGCGGCGAGCTCACCGACGTGCGCATCGACCAGGCCTGGCAGTGGACCGGCGGCACCCACGTGTCCCCGCTCGAGGCGCTCTTCCCCCGCATCGAGGCCACGGTTGGCTGACACTCCGGGCTTGGCCACCGAACCGGTGCGCCGCCGGGAGCAGACCGCGGGCCGCGACCTGCGCTACCCGCCGCTGCCGGAGCCGCTCGTCGTCCCGGTCTACGACAACCACACCCACCTCGAAATCGCCGACGGCGACGAGGGGCTGAGCGTGGCCGAACAGCTCGACCGGGCCTCCAGCGTCGGCGTCCGCGGCGTCATCCAGGTCGGGGGGGACCTGGCGACGTCGCGCTGGTCGGCGGCGGCCGCGGCAGCCGAGCCGCGCATGCTCGCGGCCGTCGCCATCCACCCCAATGAAGCCCCGGTCTATGAGGCCGCCGGCACCCTGGACGACGCCCTGGCCGAGATCTCGGCCCTCGCCGCGCTGCCCCGGGTCGTCGCCGTCGGCGAGACCGGCCTGGACTTCTTCCGCACCGGTCCGGAGGGGCGCGCCGCCCAGCACCGGTCGTTCGAGGCGCACATCGAGATCGCCAAGCAGCACGGCCTCGCCCTGCAGATCCACGACCGCGACGCCCACGCCGACGTCATCGAGACCCTGCTCCGGGTCGGCGCCCCCGAACGCACCGTGTTCCACTGTTTCTCCGGAGACGCCGAGATGGCGAGGATCTGCGCCGACAACGGCTGGTACCTCTCCTTCTCCGGCACCGTGACCTTCAAGAACGCGGACGACCTGCGGGGCGCCCTCGCCGCGCTACCGCGCCGGCTGATCCTGGTCGAGACGGATGCCCCGTTTCTCACCCCCGTGCCCTTCCGCGGCCGCCCGAACGCCCCCTACCTTCTGCCGCACACGCTCCGCGCCATGGCCGACCACCTCGAAACGGATGTCACCATGCTCGCCGCCCAGATCTCCTCGAACACCGAGCTCGTCTACGGGCGGTGGGACGCCGAACCGGTGACCGCGCCCGACGCCGTGACCTCCACCCGGACCACCCCCCGGGGAGGCATCGCGTGACCGAACCGAGGCACGGCTACCCGGCGGGCGAGGAACCCGCGGCGCCGATGGTCGACCCGCAGGCCGGAACCGCGGACCCGGACGTCGACGCGGACCGCGTCCCGGGGCGTCACGCCGCCCCGGCCGAGCCGGCTCCGGTGGTCGAGGAGCCGGCCGAGCCGGCTCCGATGGTCGAGGAGCCGGTGGTCGAGGAGCCGGTGGTCGGGCGACCCCGCACCCTGCTCGGCCCCGCCGAGATCCGCGACCTCGCGGAGATGCTGGGCGTCAACCCCACCAAGAAGCTCGGCCAGAACTTCGTCATCGACGGCAACACCGTGCGCCGGATCGTCAAGGTCGCCGCCATCAGCGCCGCCGACACCGTCGTGGAGGTCGGCCCCGGCCTCGGTTCCCTCACCCTCGGCCTGCTCGAGACCGGCGCCCGGGTCGTGGCCGTCGAGATCGACGAACGTCTCGCCGAGCAACTTCCGCTCACCGTCGAGCTCATGCACGAGGGCGCGCCGCTGACCGTCATCCGTGCCGACGCGCTCAAGATCACCGAGATCCCCGACGCGCCGACCCGACTGGTCGCCAACCTGCCCTACAACGTGTCCGTGCCGGTGCTGCTGCACCTGCTCGAGCACTTCGCCTCGATCCGCGCCGGCGTGGTGATGGTGCAGGCCGAGGTCGGCGAGCGCCTCGCCGCCCCGCCCGGTTCGAAGGTCTACGGCAGCCCGAGCGTCAAGGCCGCCTGGTACGGACAGTTCCGCACCGCGGGCAAGGTCAGCCGCCAGGTGTTCTGGCCGGTCCCGAACGTCGACTCGATCCTGATCGCGTTCGAACGACGTGCCGTGCCGCTGGAAAGCGAGGAACTGCGCCTGGCCACCTTCGCCCTCGTCGACGGAGCCTTCCAGCAGCGCCGCAAGATGCTGCGGCAGTCGCTGTCCAGCGTGCTCGGCGACTCGGCGAGAGCGTCGACCATCCTGGCCGAGGCCGGGATCGACCCCACCGAGCGCGGCGAACAGCTCACCGTCGACGACTTCCTCGCGATCGCCCGCGCCTGGCGTTCCGGGGCACGAGAAGCCGATGCGGCTGGGCTAGGTTAGTCACATGACCAACGCGGCCGCATCTCCCATGGTGCACGCGAGGGCACCGGGCAAAATCAACGTCTTCCTCAAGGTCGGCGCCGTGCTCGAAGACGGCTACCACGAGGTGGCAACCGCCTACCAGGCGGTCTCCCTCTACGAAGACGTGCGCGCCTACCCGGCCGACGACTTCTCGGTCGAGTTCAGCGGATCGATCGACACCTCCGGCCTGGCCGTCGACGGCAGCAACCTCGCGATCAAGGCCGCCCGGGCGCTGGCCCGCAAGGCAGGCTTCCGCGGTGGTGTGCGCCTGTCCATCGAGAAGAACGTCCCGATCGCCGGCGGCATGGGCGGCGGGTCCGCGGATGCCGCGGCCACCCTCCTCGCCTGCGACGCCCTCTGGGGAACCGAGGCAAGCAGGGACGACCTGCTCGGCATCGCAGCCACCCTCGGCGCCGACGTCCCGTTCTCCTTCACCGGCGGCACCGCGATCGGCACCGGCCGCGGCGACCGGCTCAGCCCGGCCCTGGCCAAGGGCCAGTTCCACTGGGTCCTCGCCCTCGCCGAGTTCGGCATGTCGACGCCCGCCGTCTACAGCGAACTCGACCGGCACCGCGAGCGGCACGCCCAGGACATCTTCCCGGCCCAGCTCCAGCCCACCGTCGACGCCAACGTGCTGCAGGCGCTCCGCGCCGGCGACCCTGCCATGCTCGCCGAATCGCTGCACAACGACCTGCAGGCGCCGGCGCTGCACCTCGCCCCCGGACTGGCCCGGGTGCTCGAACTCGGCGAGGCGAACGGGGCGCTGGCGGGCATCCTCTCGGGCTCCGGCCCCACCGTGGCGTTCCTGGTGCAGGATGCCGACAGCGCCCTGGAGCTGCAGGTCGCGCTGAGCGCCTCCCGGCTGCACGTGGTGCGTGCCACCGGCCCGGTGCACGGCGCGCGCATCATCCACGACTAGCTTCCGTTTGCCGCGCGGGGCTCACAGCCACGCCAGCTAAACTCGAAAGCTATGGCACATTTGCTCGGGGCCGAGTCCCTGCACCTTGAATTTCCCACCCGCGTCATCTTCGACTCCGTCACCGCCGGTCTCAACGAAGGCGACCGCATCGGCGTCGTCGGCCGCAACGGCGACGGCAAGTCCACCCTTATGCGTCTGCTGGCGGGGCGGATGGAACCCGACGCCGGCCGCGTCACCCGTCGTCGCGGCGTGACCATCGGCATGCTCGACCAGGCTGACGACCTCGCCTCCGGCCAGACCGTCGGCCACACCATCGTCGGCGGGATCGACGAGCACGTCTGGGCGGGCGACTCCAAGGTGCGCGACGTCATCGCGGGTCTGGTTCGGGACATCCCCTGGGACGCCCTCGTCGACGACCTGTCCGGTGGCCAGCGCCGCCGGGTGGCCCTGGCCGCCGTGCTGATCGGCGACCACGACGTCATCTTCCTCGACGAGCCCACCAACCACCTCGACGTGGAGGGCATCGCCTGGCTGGCCGGCCACCTCAAGACCCGGTGGGCGACCAACTCCGGCGGGCTCGTGGTCGTCACCCACGACCGGTGGTTCCTCGATGAGGTCTGCAACATGACCTGGGAGGTTCACGACCGCCTGATCGAACCGTTCGAGGGCGGCTACGCGGCCTACATCCTCCAGCGGGTCGAACGCGACCGGATGAGCGCGGCCTCCGAGTCCAAACGGCAGAACCTGATGAAGAAGGAACTGGCCTGGCTGCGCCGCGGAGCCCCAGCCCGCACCGCGAAGCCCAAGTTCCGCATCGACGCCGCCAACGAACTGATCGAGAACGAGCCGCCGCCCCGCGACACCGTCTCGATGCAGTCGATGGCGATGCAGCGCCTCGGCAAGGACGTCGTCGACCTGATCGACATCTCGGTCAAGTTCGGCGCGAAGACCGTGCTGAACGACATCACCTGGCGGATCGCGCCCGGGGAGCGCACCGGCATCATGGGCGTCAACGGCGCCGGCAAGTCCACCCTGCTCAACCTCGTCGCCGGCACGCTCCAGCCGACCACGGGCACGGTCAAGCGCGGCAAGACCATCAAGGTCGCCGTGCTCACCCAGCAGCTCTTCGAACTGGACGACATCCAGAATGACCGGGTCAGCGAGGTCATCGGCCGCCAGAAGACGAGCTACATCGCCGGTGGCAAGGAGATCACCCCCGGCCAGATGCTCGAGCGGATGGGCTTCATGAGCGCCCAGCTGACCACCCAGGTCAAGGACCTCTCCGGCGGCCAGAAGCGCCGCCTGCAGCTGCTGCTGATCGTGCTCGACGAGCCCAACGTGCTCATCCTCGACGAGCCCACCAACGACCTGGACACCGACATGCTCGCGGCGATGGAGGACCTGCTCGACTCCTTCCCCGGCACCCTGCTCGTGGTCTCGCACGACCGGTACCTGATCGAACGCGTCACCGACAACCAGTACGCCGTGACGGAAGGCGCGTTCCGGCACCTCCCCGGCGGCGTCGACCAGTACCTGGAGATGCGCAAGCGCCAGGTCAGCGGCAACGACAAGCCGGCGGCCGCGAACGCGGCGAACACCTCGGGCGGCAAGGCGACCCGCAAGCTCGCCATCGGCGGCGCCGACCTGCGCAACGCCCAGAAGGAGCTTGCGTCGATCGACCGGAAGGTCGCGAAGCAGAACGCGCGGATCGCGGCGCTGCACGAGAGCCTCGCCACCCACGACCAGGCGGACTACGACGGGCTCGGCGCGCTCGGCACCGAGCTGCAGGGACTGGAGACCTCCATCGCCGGCTTCGAAACCCGCTGGATCGAACTCTCTGAGCTGATCGAGGGCTGAATCGCAGATGCTGTTACCGCGTGTGTCGCAGCGGCCCGCGCGGTGCAGCATCCGTCGATAGCCTAGAAGTGTGCCTCGCAATGCAGCGGCACAGACTCCCCACCTCGCCCGACGTGGTTTCCCTGTGCCCGAATTGCCCCGGCAGAAACTCCGAACACAGCAAAAGGGGAACCCATCGTGAAAAAGAAACTTCTGGCCGCCCTCGCGGTCCTTCCGCTCGTCGCCCTGCTCGCCGGCTGCTCAGGCGGCGCAGCGGACGCGTCCGGCTCCGCGGCATCCGGTGACGACAAGGTCGTGAAGATCGGCGTCGTCGGGGCCAGCGACCCGTACTGGGCCGTGTACACCAAGGCCGCCGCGGCCGAGGGGATCAAGGTCGAGGTCGTGGACTTCGCCGTGTTCGAGCAGCCCAACCCGGCGCTCTCCGCCGGCGAACTCGACCTCAACCAGTTCCAGCACATCGTCTACCTGGCCGACTACAACGTGTCCAGCAAGCAGGACCTCGTGCCGATCGGCGCCACCGCGATCTACCCGCTCGGCCTCTACTCGACCAAGCACAAGAAGGTCAGCGAGATCAAGAAGGGCGACACCATCGCCGTGCCGAACGACGCGAGCAACCTGGCCCGCGCCCTGCTCGTGCTGCAGTCGGCCAAGCTCGTGACGCTGAAGGACGGCGGCACGATCTTCTCCACCCTCGACGACATCGACACCGGCAAGTCCAAGGTCACCGTCACCGCGCTCGAGGCCTCGCTCACCGCGACCTCCCTGCCCGACGTGGACGGGGCGGTCATCAACAACGACTTCGTCGAGAAGGCCGGCCTCAAGTTCAGCGACGCCCTCGCTCAGGACGACCCGGCCGACCCGAACTCGCTGCCGTACGTGAACGTCTTCGCGGCCCGCGCCGAGGACAAGGACAACCCGACCTACCAGAAGCTCGTCAAGATCTACCAGACCACCAAGGCCGTGCAGGATGGCGTGCTCGAGGTGTCCGGCGGTTCGGCCGAACTCGTGCAGACCCCGGTCGCCGACCTCGTCTCCTCCCTCGCCAAGGTCGAGAAGGACACCAAGGCTCAGAAGTAGCCCCGCCCGGACCGCGGTCCGGTCGAGCGCCCGTTCCCCGCACGTCAGTTAGGACTCCCATGCCTGCCCCCAGCCCCGTCGTCGAGCTCCGTGACGTGAGCAAGGTGTACCCGCCCACGGTCAAGGGGGGTGCCGAGGTCGTCGCGATCGACGGCGTCAGCCTCACCGTCGACGCCGGCGACGTCTACGGCATCATCGGGTATTCCGGTGCCGGCAAGAGCACCCTCGTGCGCCTGATCAACGCGCTCGAACGCTCGACCAGCGGGGAGATTCTCGTCAACGGGCAGGACATCGCCCGGCTCCCCGAGCGGGAACTGCGCCCGGTGCGACTCGGCATCGGGATGATCTTCCAGCAGTTCAACCTGCTCGGGTCCCGCACCGTGGCCGCGAACGTCGGCTACCCGCTCGAGGTGGCCCGTCAGCCGAAGGACACGCGCAGGGCGCGCGTCGCCGAGATGCTCGATTTCGTCGGCCTCAGCGACAAGGCCCGCGCCTACCCCGACCAGCTCTCCGGCGGGCAGAAGCAGCGGGTGGGCATCGCCAGGGCCCTCGCGACCCAGCCGGGCATCCTGCTCGCCGACGAGGCCACCAGCGCGCTCGACCCGGAGACGACGCACGAGGTGCTCGACCTGCTCGGCCGGGTGAACAAGGAGTTCGGGGTCACCATCGTCGTCATCACGCACGAGATGGATGTCATCCAGACCCTGGCGACCAAGGTCGCCGTGATGGACCAGGGCCGGGTGATCGAACGCGGCGACGTGTTCGACGTCTTCTCGAACCCGCAGCAGCCGGCATCCGCCCGCTTCGTCTCCACCGTTGTGAAGGGTCTTCCCTCGGCGGGGGAACTGGCGGTGCTGCGTCACCGCCACCCGGGCCGGATCGTCACGCTGGCCTTCCGCGACAGCAGCGTCGACCAGGCCAGGGTGTTCGGCGAGTTCGCTGCCGCCGGCGTCACCTTCGAGGTCGTCTACGGCGGGATCAACGAGATCCAGGGCCGCTCCTTCGGGCACCTCACCTTGGCACTGACCAGCGCCGGCGGAGATTCGAGCATCGACGCCGTGCTCGACCGGGTGCGAACGCTCACGACCGTCACGGAGGTGCGCTGATGGATTCCCTGATCGCCCTCATGCCCGAATTCTGGAAGGCCGCGGGGGAGACCCTGTACATCGTCGGCTTCACGCTCTTCTTCGGCGGCCTCGGCGGACTGCTCGTCGGCCTCGGCCTCTACCTGACCCGGGCCGGCAGCATCCTCGCCAACAAGCCCGTCTTCGTGGTGCTCAACCTGTTCGTGAACATCGTGCGCCCGATCCCGTTCATCATCTTCCTCGCCGCGGCGCAGCCTCTGGCCCGGATGGTCGTCGGCACCGGAATCGGCAACAACGCGATCATCTTCACCATCTCGCTCGCGGCCTCCTTCGCAATGGGGCGGATCGTGGAGCAGAACCTGCTCACCGTGACGCCCGGGGTGATCGAGGCCGCCCGCAGCGTGGGGGCCGGTCCGCTCCGGATCATCTTCACAGTGCTGCTGCCGGAGGCGCTCGGCCCGCTCATCCTTGGCTACACCTTCATCTTCGTCGCCCTGGTCGACATGTCCGCGGTCGCCGGCTACGTCGGCGGCGGCGGCCTCGGAAACTTCGCCCTGCTCTACGGCTACCGCCAGTTCAACCCGGTCGTCACCTGGGCGGCGGTGCTGCTGATCATCGTGCTCGTGCAACTCGTGCAGTTCCTGGGCAACTGGCTGGCCCGGAGGGCCTTCCGCCGCTGACGCCCGCGACACCCGAACGAGGGGAGAGCGCCACGGACTGTTCCCTGCCCGGACCACCCTTGTTCACCTCCGCGTCACACGCGTCACCCAGGCCAGACACCCACCGGCTGGACAGTTCTCGCGGGGCAGAACGCCGACCCGTCGGCGCTGCCCCGTCTCCATTTGTCTTCATGCCCTGGGAGTCATCGTGTCACCGAGCCCGCTCATCGTGTTTTCAGCCTTCGAATCCACCGCCGACCCCCGGCTGCAGGGCTGGGCGACCTTCCGCCAGAGTGTCCAGACGGGGTCGTTCGCGACGGCGACCGCGCCGGAAGCCCCGGCCCGGCCTCGGGCACGGGCCCCCGGCGTTCCGACAGGCCACTCCGGGATCTGGCGCCTGCTCGCACCGAACAGCCGCGAATTGGGACGCAGCTCGTCCGTGTACGGTTCGTTCTCGGGCGCGCGCGCACACGTGCTGGAGCTCAAAACCGTGGTGGAGGACATGGTCGCGACGACGGTGACCGGACCGGTCGCCGGCACCCACGGCTGGATGATCGCGGTCGGCGGGGTCGTCGTCATGACGTCCGGGCGCTGGTACGGGGCCGGGTCCTCCAGCCGGGAGGCGGCATTCGGAACGATCGAAGCGTTCCGGAAGGCCGTGGTCGCGGAGGATGCGCGGTACAGCCCCGGCCCAGGGCGACGCGGAAATATGGTGCTCACTGAGGAGGAAAGAGCGTCGCTGTGGTGAGGGATGCCGCGGTGACTGCGAGCGCGGCCCCGCCGGCCGCCGGTCGGAAGCGTGCCCGGCATGCGTGAGCGGCTCGGCGTCTGGGCCTGCGCCCTCTCCATCCTCGCCGTCGGTGGCTGGATGATGGTCGGCGCACACACGCCGGAACCGTCCCCGTTCACCGTCGCTGTCGCAGCGGCGTTACCCGCCGCCGTGATCGTGCCCGGCACCGCACGGCCGGGCGTGGTATCCCCGGCCGCCGAGGGGCTCCAGCCTGCCGCCGCGGGCAGCGCGCCCGTTTCCCTGGAGACCGGCAACGCCGGTCTCGTCTCACCCGAGTGGGTCCGGGATACCGCCGCGGCGACCCTGATCCCCGAGCGGGCACTGCTCGGTTACGCCGGCGCAGCCCTCCGCATCGCGGCCGAAGTACCGTCGTGCCGGCTCGGCTGGACCACCCTCGCCGCCCTCGGCTCAATCGAATCCGGCCATGGCACGAACGCCGGATCCGCGCTCGCCGCCGACGGGGTGGACAGACCCGCAGTCTTCGGCCCGCTCCTCGACGGCGCAAGCTACGACGCCGTTGCCGACACCGACGGCGGCACCTGGGACGCCGCCGCCAACGCCGACCGGGCCGTCGGACCGCTGCAATTCATCCCCTCAACCTGGCGGGCGTGGGGCGCCGACGGCAACGGCGACGAGGTGACGGACCCCCAGCAGATCGACGACGCGGCCCTCGCCGCCGGGCACTACCTCTGCCACTACGGTGACCTGTCGCAGCCCGTCGACTGGCGCGCGGCCGTCTTCGCCTACAACCACGTCGACTCGTATGTCGACAGTGTCGCGGCAGCCGCGAACGCCTACGCAGCGCAGGCAGGGTGAGGAGGTGCCCGGCATGGCGTACGGACTGATCTCAGGACGCTTCCGCCTCGGCGAGCTGCTCGGAACCGGCGGCTCGGCCTCCGTGTTCGCGGCCGTCGACACCGAGAACGAATTCGGACGTCCGGTCGCCCTCAAGATCCTGCACCCGCACCTCTCCAGGGCCGCGTTGAGCAGGGAAGCGTTCTTCGCCGAGGCCACGGCGGCCGCGGTGCTGAGGCATCCGAACATCGTCGCGGTGCACGGCGTCGGCGTTCACGACCCTGACCGGGAACCGCTGGCCTGGATCGCGCTCGACCTCGCGCCGGGGGTGAGCCTGGCCGAATACGTCGAAAAATGGGGAGCGCTGCCCGTCCCCGACGCGCTCACCGTCGCGGCGGGAGTGCTCGCGGCGCTCGAGGCCGCGCACCTGGCGGGACTCATCCACCGGGACATCTCGCCCGCCAACATCATGATCGACCCTCAACACGACGGCACCCTGACAACGGCCGGCGTACTCCTGCTCGACTTCGGGCTCGCGGATGCCGCGGGCCGGCCTGCGCTCGGCGCGGATGTCGTGCGTACCCCCGCATCCGTGCGGGCGGTGCGCGGCGGTCCCCTGGCCGTGCTCGGAAGCGCCCACTACCTCGCTCCGGAGCAGGCCAGGGGAGAGAACGTCGACGAGCGAGGCGATGTCTATCAGCTCGGCGGCGTGCTGCACTTCGCCCTGACTGCCAGGCCACCGTTCCTGCGGGAGTCGACCGCGGCCGTGTTGCGCGCCCACCTGGACGCCCCGCCACCCGTGATGTCGGTGCTCCGGTCCGGCATCCCGCGGGGCGTGGACCGGATCGTCGTGCGGGCCATGCTCAAGGACCCGGCCGCCCGGTTCCAGTCCGCCGCGGAGATGGGAGCGGCTGTCGCCGAGCAACGCTCGGAGAGCGACGGGCGCGGTGACCGGCAGCGCCTGGGCGACCCGACCCGCACGACAGCATTCTCCACGAACAACACGACCGCCTTCGCCACCACGGATTCCGTCTCCGGGAACGACCTCACCCGCACCACCGTGCTCGTCCCTCCGGCGGCAGCGCCCGGACCGCCCCAACCGCCCACGACCCTGCGGCCGACCACGCTGCCGGCCGGGGCGCGTCGAACCGCGGCCCGTGCGCCCGGCGCCCAGGGCAGGGCCGGGCGGTCACGGGCCGGCAGTTTGGTGGCCGGGCTCATCGTCGCCGGCATCATCGCACTCGCGTGGGCCAACGCGTCCGACGACACCGCGCGATCGTCCGTCGCCGTGACCAGCACCCCGTCGGCAACGGCGACCCCGGTGGCAACCACGACCGCTCCGGCCACCCTCGCGCCCCGCGCATCCGTGCGGGTGCCCGAACTCACCTCCATGTCGCTCGCCGAGGCCCGGGCGGCCCTCGCGGGGTCCGGCCTCGAGGTGGGCCGGCTCGCGACCCAGGAATCGGTGCGCGCCGGCGACACGGTGCTTGGAGTCACTCCGGTACCGGGCTTGCGGGTGTCGCCCGGGGCGTCCGTCGACCTCGTCGTCGCCTCGGGGTCGAACGCCGTCCCGGAGGTGTCCGGAATGACATCGGGCGAGGCGATCGCAGCCATCCAGAGCGCGGGCTTCGTGACCCTGACCGAATCGCGCAGCGACGCCGCGAGGGTGCCCGGCACGGTGCTGGGCAGCGCGCCCGGCGCGGGAACCGTGTTGCGGCTCGGCACCGCCGTCACCGTGACCGTGGCGGCGGCGCCCACGCCGAACCCGGCACCGTCGACCTCCTCCCCGGCCCCGACGAGCGACCCCACGAGTACGCCGTCGACACCTCCGGCCAGCCCCGCGCCGTAGGGCTGAAAGCGCCGCCAAGACAACACACGGTGTCCACGTCTCGGTGGCGAAACCGACGCCCAATGTTCACCCGCGGACCCAACCATGTCATTCGGACGCGATGCCCTAGCTCACGTTCTTCCCGCATCGAGTCTGCCCGAGGACAACCATGTCAATCACGACCCTGCCTTCACCGCGCCCGGGGATCTCCCCGGACGGCGTGGAGGCACCCGCCGACCAGGACGCCCCGCGGCGATCCCTGGATTCGCGGCCGTCGGTCTCGGACACCGTCTTCCGCTCGGTCGCCTTCGGCTCCGGCGCGATCACTGTGGCCATCATGCTCGCCGTCGGGGTCTTCCTCTCGATCCGGGCCTCCGATGCCCTCGGCGTCGCCGGCCTCTCCTTCCTGACCGAGCAGGAATGGTCGCCGGAGAGCAAAACCTTCGGCATCGCCTCAGTGCTGTTCGGCACGATCACGATCGCGCTGATCGCCATGTGCGTGGCGGTGCCGCTCGCCCTCGGCACGGCGCTGCTCATCTCCGAGGTGGCGGTGGGCAGGATGCGCGCCACGCTGGTCACCCTCGTGGACCTCATGGCGGCGGTGCCGAGCGTCGTCTTCGGCCTGTGGGGAGTCTTCTTCCTCCAGGCGAACGTCATCCCGGTCGCCACCTGGATCTCGACCTACTTCGGCTGGATCCCGTTCTTCCGGGTCACGGATGCCACCGGCAACGCCCTCACCGAAGCCAGCGCTTTCACGTCGTCGGCCTTCATCGCCGGCATCGTCGTCGGCCTCATGGTCGTCCCCACCCAGACCTCGGTGATGAGGGAGGCCTTCTCCCAGGCACCCGTCGGGGAACGGGAGGCTGCGTTCGCCCTGGGGTCGACCCGCTGGGGGATGATCCGGGCCGTCGTGCTCCCGTTCGGCCGCGGCGGCATCATTGGCGGCACCATGCTCGGCCTCGGCCGCGCACTCGGAGAGACCATCGCGGTGTACATGATCATCTCGCCGATCTTCACCATCAACTGGGAGGTGCTCAAGACGGGCACGAACTCGGTGTCGGCCCTGATCGCCCTGCGCTACGGCGAGTCCAGCGCCTTCGGGCTGTCGGCTCTCATGGCCGCCGGGCTCGTGCTCTTCCTGATCACCCTGGTGATCAACTTCTCCGCGTCGTCGATCGTCGCCCGATCCCGCTCCGGGGCAGAGAGCAGCTGACATGACGCTGACCATGACACCAACGGTCGATGCCGGCGGCCCTGCCACGGACATCCGCCGGGCCGACCCCACCGGTGGGGAACCGGACCCCCGGGCCTCGGCCCAGACCACCCGGATCCACTCCGTTGAGGGCGTCGAGGTCGGCCCGCGGCGCCGGGTACGCTCGGCACGCCTCGACGACCGGTTCAATGTGCTGGGCGCGGCCGCCGCCGGAATCGCCGTCGCCGTGCTCCTCTTCGGATGGTTCACCCCGCTCTCCGGCGGGGTCGGCTGGGTGCTCGTCGCCTTCGTCGCGTTCCTCGGCTTCTACGCCCTGCTGGTGAGCCTCAGCTCGGACTGGCAGGAGGTGAAGGACCGGGTGATGGCGGTCCTGCTCACGAGCGCCGGGGTCATCCTCTTCGGATCCCTTGTCTTCGTGGTCGCCTTCACGATCACCCGCGGCCAGGAGGCGCTGCCGCACCTCAACTTCTTCACCCAGAGCATGGAACTGGCCGGCCCGCTCGACGGCCTGGACCTGGGCGGTATCGCGCACGCCATCCTCGGGACCCTGATGCAGATCACCATGGCACTCATCGTCACGGTCCCGCTCGGTATCGTCACGGCGCTCTTCCTCAACGAGGTCGGCGGTCCGTTCGCCCGTTTTGTGCGCACCATCTCGGATGCGATGACCGCGCTGCCCTCGATCGTCGCCGGCCTCTTCGTCTACTCCGCGATCATCGTGCTGATCACCCACCAGCGCTCGGGTTTCGCCGCATCCATGGCGATCACAGTGATGATGCTCCCCATCGTTATCCGGGCGTCCGACATCGTGCTCCGGCTGGTTCCCGGCAACCTGCGCGAGGCGGCCTATGCCCTCGGCTCGACCAGGTGGCGCACCGTCTGGCACGTGGTGCTGCCGACGGCCCGGCCAGGCCTGGCCACGGCCGTCATCCTCGGCACCGCACGAGGCATCGGGGAGACGAGCCCGGTGCTGCTCACCTCGGGCGTGACCGCAGTGGTCAACCTCAACCCCTTCGAGGGACCGATGATCTCCCTGCCCCTCCAGGTCTTCGACTTCGTCAAGTCGCCGGAGCCCACAATGATCGCGCGAGGGTTCGGCGCGGCGGCCGTTCTCCTTCTCCTGGTCCTCGCCCTGTTCTACATCGCGCGGGTGATCGGCGGTCGCGGCCCAGGCCAGCTCAGTCGCCGCCAGCAGTTGCGGGTCGTCGCCGCGTCGGCACGGGACCACCAGCGCATCACGGTCCGCAGCGCGCGTGGCCGGGCCGCCGGGCCGCCGGAATCCTCGTCCCCCCTCGCCTCACCGCCAGCCGCCTCATCCCCGAGCGCATCCGCACAGAAGGAGACGTCGTCGTGACGCCGCACAACAAGTGGATTCCCGCAATCCGCGCCCTCGCAGTCCTGGCCGTGGTCTTCGCAAGCGTGACGAGTACGGTGCCGGCCCAGGCCGCCAGCTACGACCCCATCACCGGCACCGGATCGACCTGGTCCCAGAATGCGCTCGACCAGTGGCGCAAGAACGTCGCCTCCAACTACGGCATGACCGTCAACTACTCGGGCGTCGGCTCCTCCGCCGGACGCCGCGACTTCGCCGCGGGCAGCGTCGACTTCGCCGTGACGGAGATCCCGTTCCAGACCGCCCCCGAGGACGGTTCGGCTCCCGAGACTCCGACCCGCGGCTACGCGTACATGCCGATCGTCGCGGGCGGGTCCTCCTTCATGTACAACCTCAAGATCGGCGGGGTGCGGGTGTCCAACCTGCGGCTCAGCGGCCCCGTCATCACGAAGATCTTCACCGGCGTGATCACCAAGTGGAACGACCCGGCCATCCAGGCCGACAACCCGGGCCTCGCGATGCCGGACAAGGGAATCGTGCCCGTCGTCCGCTCCGACGGTTCCGGTTCGAGCGCGCAGTTCACGCTGTGGATGTCCAAGCAGCATCCCGACCTGTGGAACGCGTTCTGCGCATCCGTCGGCCGGAAGGTGCCCTGCGGGCTGACCTCGCAGTACCCGACGTTCGGCAACGCCAAGGCGCAGAGCGGCTCCTCCGGCGTGGCGGGTTACGTCAGCCAGGACTACGGGGAAGGAGCGATCACCTACGTCGAGTACTCGTACGCCCTCGAGGCCGGTTTCCCGGTCGTCAAGGTGCTCAACGCGGCTGGTTACTACGTGGAACCGACCGCGAACTCGGTGGCCGTCGCACTGCTCCAGGCACAGATCAAGACGGATGTCCCCGTCACCAGCCCCGACTACCTCACCCAGATCCTCGACGGGGTCTACAACAACCCCGACCCCCGCACCTACCCCCTGTCGAGCTACTCGTACATGGTGGTGCCGACCCAGGTCGGCGGAGTGTTCACGGCGAAGAAGGGCACAACACTCGGGGCCTTCGCCAACTACATGCTCTGCGAGGGACAGCAACAGGCGGCCGACCTCGGCTACTCGCCGCTGCCGATGAACCTCGTGCTGGCCGGCTTCGACCAGATCAAGCGTGTGCCCGGCGCCGACACCAGCGGGGTCGACATCAACAAGTGCAACAACCCGACATTCAAGCCGGGTGATTCGCCCTCGAACAACCAGCTTGCGCTCACGGCTGCCCAGCCGCAGGACTGCGACAAGGTCGGGGCGAACCAGTGCACGACCGGCACGGCAGGCTCCGTCGCCGACACGCCGATCTCGGGCAGTGGCGCGGGCGGCAGCGCCGACGGAGCGGCTGACGCCGTCGGCGCCGCCGACGCCGCGGCAGCTGCGGGCGCTCCCGTTACCGCCGCGAGCTACGACGAAAACGGGGCCCTGATCTCCGGCGGCACGGCCGTCGCCGGCGCGGCCGTCGCCTCACCGTTCACCCTGGCCGACACAGGCTGGAGCGCACAGCAGTCGATCATGCTCTTCGCGGGGATACTGCTCGTCGCCGCCTCCGTGCTTCCGCCGGTGTTCTGGCGCCGGCTCACACCGCGCGGCGCGAAGGCGGCCACGAAATGACGCGGCTGACCTTCAACCAGGACTCGCTCTGGACCCGCGCCGGCGCGAGCGGACTCGTCGTCGGCCTGTTCGTGGGCGTCGGCGTCGCCCTGCTCGGCTCGCTCGCCCCGCAGGCGGCGGTCGCTGACTCCTCAAGCGCGGTCACCGTCACGGCGGCCGCCCAGGACTCCGACGTTGCATCCGCGCCGTTCCCCGCGCTCTCCGTGACGGTGTCCAAGACCGCAGACCTCACCTCGGAGGGGATCCTAGTCAGCTGGACCGGCGGCAAGAAATCGACCGCGCCGCAGGGATCGGTGGGGGGTGCGAACTTCCTTCAGATCGCGCAGTGTTGGGGCGACGACCCTCTGCACCCCGGGCACCCTGACCGCACGACGTGCCAGTACGGAGCGTTCGCGAACGCCGGTCGCGAAGCGGACGTGCACGAGAACACCGAGGAGAATCCGAAGAACATCGCGCAGCAGGACGCGCAGTACACGTCCCCGCGCACTGGTATCTTCACCGGTCCGTACACGGCAATTCCTTTTCGAGCGGTGTCCGGTGAGATGGTCGCACCCGTCCACGAGAAAGACGGCGTCCTCGTCCACGACACGACCGTCGACCTGGTCAACAACCAGTTCTTCACCCAATTCACATCCAATGAAATCAAGTGGGCCGGGTCGGACGATTCCGGCGCCGGCTCGGTGAAGTTCGAGGCGCAGACCTCCATGCAGTCCCCGGGGCTGGGCTGCGGTGCGCCCGTCATCGTGACCGGCCAGCCCACGACCGGCCAGTCGTGCTGGCTCGTCGTCATCCCGCGCGGAACCGGCGACTCCGGTGTCGGCCAGATCCTCCGGCCCGGCCTTTTCTGGGATGCCTGGCAGCACAACGTGGCGGTGAAGCTCGATTTCAAGCCCGTCGGCATCCGCTGCGAAATCGGCAGTGCCGAGAGTCGGCTCTCGGGCAGCGAGCTCATCGCCGGTGCGATCTCTTCGTGGCAGCCGAACCTCTGCGGCGGCAGTGCCGGCTCGGCCTTCGTCCTGGGCACTGGAAACGAAGCCGATGTTCTCGCCGTGGCTGCGAAGACCACTCCTAGCCCGCTCGCGCTGACCTCCCGGCCCCTCGCGACGACCCAGAGGGATCCGCTGCAGTACGCGCCCGTCGGCATCTCCGGCCTGGCGATCTCCTTCTCGATCGACCGTCGAGTTAAACCTGTCGACGGAGTACCGCGGGCTTATCAAGACGCGGAGACCCAGGCTTTCACGACTCTGAAGCTCACACCCCGTCTCGTGGCCAAATTACTCACGGTCTCCTACGTTTCGGCGCTCCCGCCCGGCGCCGACCTCACGCACATCGGCTACAAGAGTTTTTCGGACCCAGGGCCCAACGCCCGCAACATCTCAGGTGACAAGGACTTCCTCGAGGCCAACGACAGGGAGTGGGCGTATCAGGACCTCAACAGCATCTCGATCGCCGACGCGCTTGCCCCGTCTGGCCGTTCGGACATCGCAACGCAGCTCTGGCGCTACGTGATGGCGGATGCCGATGCGGTCGCATTCCTCAACGGAACCCCGGACCCGTGGGGCATGAGAGTCAATCCGTATTACTCCACCAACGCCGCGATCAACCCCACCGGGATCGGACTCATGCTGCCGCGTGACACCTTCCCGAAGGCCGATCCCGTTGAGAAGGCGGCGACCACCGGCGGCAATGGCGTCGGGGCCGTGAACCTCGTCACCTGGCGTCCCTTCACCTCCGACTTCGAAAACGGCGCCTATCTCACGTTGCGCGGCGACGGTCAGTTGCTCGGCGGCTGGGATTCGACGGCTACCCCGCCGAAGTACCTCAAGACCGCACGCAGCCTCGTCGGCCAGCAGGGTGTGATCGGGCTCACCACGACGGCCTCGGCGGCCCGTTACCAGAACGTCACCGCTTCGCTCAGAAACTCCGCCGGCACGTTCGTGGCGCCGAGTTCTGCCTCAATGCTGGCCGCGGCTGCGGCGATGACCCCCACGGCAGCGCAGGCAAAAGTGCTCGAATTCGACCCGAAGTCGACCGCGGCCCTCGCCGCGACCACCGCCTACCCGTTGACTATGCCGGTCTACGCCGCCCTGAATCCGCTGCAGACGGATGCCTCGAACCGTGCGAAGTACGCCGCGCTGATTACCTACGGCGTCACTGCCGGCCAGGTCCAGGGCACGTCCCTCGGCCAGTTGCCCGCAGGATACGCCCCGCTTCCGAAAAGCTGGGTTGACCAGGCGCTCCTGGCCGCCGCGGCGATCAGGGACGGCGTCAGCCCGATCGCGGCGACCGTGCCGACGGTTCCCTTGGCCGTCTCGCCGTCGACGCCGACGACGGCGGGCGTCCGAAGCGCTGCCGCGGCGGTCGCCGATGCTGCCGCGACTGCGGTTGCCGACGCCGCCGACCCCGTTGCCAGCGGTGCTGCCGCCGGGGCGCTCGTCGGGAAGCCCACACCCGCAGACCCGGCCAGCCCGGTGGCAGCGGCTGTTCCGGCCGGACTGCTCTCAGGGCTTCTTGCAGCCGGAGCGTTCCCCCTGTTCTCACGAATCAGAAGGAGATTCTGATGCGTCGCAACTTGACGAGCCGGCCTGGGGCTCTAGCCCAGACCGCTGTCGTCGGGAAATGCGGGCCCGCCCGGGTTCGTTTCGTTTCACCCATCCGAAAGGCTCCACAGTGATTTCGAAGAAGGCTATTGCGCTCTGCGCAACTGTCGGCGTTGCCATCTCCGGCATTGCCATTGCGACACCGGCCAACGCCGAGCCCGTCTCCAACAGCTACTCCATCGTCGGTTCCGACACCCTCGAAGACGTCGTCGGCGCACTCGCCAACGGCACATCCATCACCGGTTCGTCAGTGCGCTCCACGATCAACGGTGCCACGATCGGCTCCTTCGACGCTACAGGGTCCCCTTACATCACGACCAAGAGCGCCGGTGTGCGTTTCGGGCGTCCCAACGGTTCCGGCGATGGAGTCAAAGCGCTCAGCCGTTCGATCGACGGCGCGAGCTACACCGCCGGAACCGCCGGTAGCCCGACGGCGGCGATCACCGGCCAGGTCGACATCGCCCGGTCTTCCAGCGGGGGGACGGCGAACGCCGCAGGCGAGCTCCTGTATGTGCCCTTCGGCCGCGACGCGATCGCCTACGCCTACAAGGGCGCCGCATCCGGAATCGACACCCTGACGGTGTCGCAGATGAAGAGCCTCTACGAGTGCTCCGCCGGCTTCCAGATCGGCGGCGTCACCGTCACCCCGATCATTCCCCAGGCAGGCTCGGGAACCCGCAAGGACTTCCTATCGAAGATCGGCTCGACCGAGGCTCTCATGCTCACCGTTGGTGAGGGCGGCTGCGTCGTCGAAGGCCAGGAACACGACGCCACCACCCTCACTGCCGAATCGGTCATGCCGATGGCCGTGTCCCGTTGGATCGCCATGAACACGGGCGCGAGCTACGACAAGCGTGGCACCGGAACGCTCGGTTCGCTCGTCTCCGGCGTTGTACCGGTCACAGGGACGGGGACGGCCATGGTCCCGAACGCCGTTTACTACGCCGACACCACCTGGGGCCGCGACACGTACCTCGTCGTGGAGTATGCCCGAGTGAACAGCGCCGATGCGAAGTACGACGCCAACCTCGCTGCATTGCTCGACCCGAATCAGTCAACAGCCCTGACCAACACGTCGCCCGTCGTCTCCCGCGCGGGCGCCGTCAAGAAGAAGTTCGGCTTCCTCGCTCCCACGGTCGGCGTCGTCGCCTACCGCGTCGCCAAGACTGCTTAGCCCACCGACTCACCTCTGAGAAAAGGTTCGGAAAATGAAGCTCACTAAGAAAATGCGCTTTGCCGCCGTCGGCATTGTGTCCCTCTCCCTCGTCGCCGGTGCCGCGGCCGTTGCCTCCGCAGCCGTCCAAACCAACGGTTCGGATGGCCCGTTCTACGTCTTCGATAGAAACATTGCCCTCGTCACCGATCCGACAACCGTCTTCCAGTGGAACTCGGACAACTTCGCCTCCGGTGCAGCCACCAGCTATGACGTGCCGACCATGTGCCCGATCGCTTCCACAGGAGCGAGTATCTTCTTGTCAGACGTCGGCAGCGAGCGCACGGTGCTCTCCTGGAAGGCGACCGCACTTAGCGCATTCAACCCTCAGCCGGCAGTCGCCGGCACGAAAGAGGTCATCGCGGCGACCCTGACGCCGATCACCCTCATCAATGGCCTTCCTGGGCAGGCCGCGGTGAAGGCTGCGGGCGGCACCTACAGCCTCGGTATGGCGTGCACCACTAACAATGGTGTGACCGTTGTCGGTGCCTTCTACCGCACGATCCACGTGACGGCCGGTACCGGCGCCTACACGGTCGACGCCCAGGCCGATGTCGCCGTGACCCCGACCCCGACGCCCACGCCAACGGCCCCGGCCGGCACCACGGGCGACGTGGCGCTCGCGCCGACGGTCGCAGCCGCCAGTAACGGCGTGCTCAGCTTCTCTGTTCCGGCGGGCGCTGCGGCAACCTTCGGCGCTCCGACGCTGGTCAACAACAAGTCGACCACCGTGGGCACCCTGGGTGCCGTCACGGTAGCCGACGGCCGCATCGTCACGCGCAACGGCTGGGACCTCACCGCGAACGTCGCTGACTTCAAGAAGAGCACCGACGCCGCCAACACCATCAGCAACAAGCAGCTCGGCTTCGTCCCGACGGTCACCGCCGTCGGCACAGACGCGACCGGCGTCACCGCCGCGGCTGCCCAGACCGCGGGCACGGCCAGCTACCCGGCGGCCTTCGCCTCCGGCGCAGCCGCCAACACGGTCGGAAACACGGTGCTGAACGCCGCACTGACCTTCGTCGCACCCCAGGAGAAGGCGGCCGGTACCTACACCTCCGTCATGACCCTGACGGTCGTCTCGAAGTAACAGCCGGCGGTGGGGGAGGGGCGGCGTCCGCGTCGTCTCTCCTTCACCCCCCCCGTTTCGTCACCACTCTCCACAGGTTTCCCCCGCAGAAATGAGAATGCCCTCGTGACCCCCACCGCCTCCGTCACCCACCGACTGCTCGCCGCCGCGAGCGTGCTCCTGACCCTGGGACTGACCCTGACCCTCGGCGCCACGGGCGCCTGGGCCGAGGATTCCGACGGCATCGCGGCCGCCCCTGCCGCCGATGGCGGCGTCGACCAGTCCAGGTCTCGGTACAGCTACCAGGTCGAACCCGGCCAGCAGGTGGCGGACGAGTACCTCGTCGAGAACACCGGCACCACCGTGCAGTCGGTGACCGTGTACGCCACTGACGCGTTCAACGCAGAGGACGGCAGCTTCGCCCTCCTCGACGGCGGCGTCGAAGCGACGGGCGCCGGGCGCTGGGTCAGTTTCGACGGCGGGGCCGACCGGATGCAGCTCACCCTTCAGCCGGGAGCGTCCCAGGTGGTGCCGTTCACCGTGATGACGCCGGCTGACGCGGGTCCCGGCGACCACGCCGGCGGCATCATCGTCTCGGCGCTCTCGCCGGCCGGCGAAGTGTCCGTCGACCGGCGCGTGGCAATTCGGCTCTACGTGCGGGTTAAGGGGCTGCTGCAACCGGGACTCACGATCAGCAGCATCGCGACCTCCTACCGCCCCGAACTGAATCCCTTCTCAGGGGAGCTGACGGCCACGATCAGCCTGAGCAACACCGGCAACGTCGCCCTCGCGGCCAACACGGTCACGCAGGTGCGCGGCCTGTTCGGCATCCCGCTGTCCGGCCTGACCGACGTCAAGGTTTCCGAGATGCTGCCCGGCAGCAACCGCACGGTGACCATCACGATCCCGGGTGTCGGCCCGTGGGTCTACCTCGCCCCGCACGTCTCCCTCGCGGCGACGGTCGAGCCGGGAGCCCTCGACGCCGGGGTGCTGCCCGCGGCCGAACGCGACGCCACCCTGTTTGTGGTGCCATGGGGCGTCCTGCTCGTGCTGCTCCTCGTGGGCCTGGCCTGGCTCATTGCGCGGCTCCGCCGCCGGCGCAACGCCACCCGGGCGCAGGCCTGGGTCGAGTACACCGAGGCCGAAGCACGACGCAGGGCCCTCGAGGACGCCCCGGCGGAGACAGAATCAGCGGGGATGCCCGTGCACTGACCTTGGCTGGCACTGCCGCCGGTTTGCCTCTCGTTTGCATTCCCTTCAGCTTCACGAAACCTCGGTTGGACTAACTTGACTGTGCTCACCACCCACCCCGCGCTGCGCCTGCTGCTCGTGGCCGTTTTCGCCTTCGTCCCGCTCGCCGGGCTGGTCGGCGGCACCCCCAGCGCACAGGCCGGCAACGATTCAGATGGCGTCGGCCTCACCGTGGACGTAGCCCAACCGACCGCGAGTCCCCGGCCCGACGCCAGCTGCGAGCTGCCGTTCGGTAAGCCAGCCGGCCACGCTCAGGTCCGGGTCCGGGTCAGGCACCTCAAGCTGGGATCCCTGGCGCAGGCCCACGTGCACTCCACGCCGACCCTGCTCGCCAGCGGCACCGCCGACGCCGACGGAAGTGTCGTGCTGAACGGCACCCTCCCGGATGACCTCGTGGTCGGCAGCCACAGTATCTCCCTCACGGGCATCGCGGTGGACGGTCAGGCGTTCACCCAGACCGTGCTGACGTTCACGGTTACCGCGGGCGGACTCCTCGCCGCCGAGGCTCCGCCGTCGGCCGTCGCGGCGTCGGTGCGTACCGCTGCCACGCCGGCACGCGTCGCACAGGCGCCCGTGACCGGGCCGGCCGCCGTCGCCGCGGCGCTCGGCTCGGAGGCCGTGGCGCTGGGCGGCGTGCTCACCGTCAGCGGTCTCACGGTCCGCGCGGTCCCGGCCCTCACCCCGGACGGCGGCGACGTCATCCTCGATTTCACCATCCGCAACGTGTCAGCGGTGCCGATCACATCGAGCCTGAACTTCTGGATCGACAACGCCGTCGGCCTCCCGATCGCGCAGGTCGACGACGTCGCCGTCGCCGACCTAGCGGCGGGGGAGACCCGCACGGCCACCGCGACGCTCTCTGACGTGGGCCAGTGGACCGTATTCAGCGGCCACGTCACGCTCACCCCGCCGGCCACGGTCGGTGGCAACGATCTCACCCCGGTCTCCCGTGATGCCTTCATCATCGTGCCACCGTTCTTCCTCCTGCTTGTCGTAGCCCTCGCCGCGGGACTCAGCCTCGCTGTGCGATTCGTGCTGCGTGCACGCCGCGCCATCCGTGCCGTGCCGGTCGCGGCCGCATCGTGACCGAGCTCAAGCCGTCGAAGGGACGCCGTTCGCGCATGCCGGCGACTCCGGATCGACCGGAGATCGGCCCGAAACCGGCACGGAGTCGGATCCCGCGCGCGGCCGCACCCCCGCGTGGCTGGAAGCCGGGCCAGGTCCCACCCCGGCCGCCGCGCCGCCCCCCGGTCTCCGTCCGGCCCCCGGTCGTCCTGACCGCCCGGGACGAACTCGTGCGCACCTCTCTCGCGATCCTGGCCGCCGTCATCTTCGGGATCCTCGCGAATGTCACGGTGCTCGGCCAACTGCAGCACATCGTGGCCCAGCAGCAACTCACCGACACCCTCCGGGTCGAACTGGCCGCGGGAACGGCACCCGTGAGCGAGGGCACGATCGACAAGGTGCTCCTCACTGACGGCACTCCGCTCGCCGTGGTCGACATTCCCTCGATCGGCGTGCACGAGGTCATCGTCGAGGGAACCGATTCCGCGACGACGCGCACCGGCCCCGGCCACCGGCGCGACACCGTGCTGCCCGGGCAGGCGGGTGTGAGTGTCGTGATGGGCCGTGCGGCGGCGTTCGGCGGCCCGTTCGCACGGATTCAGGAGCTCCGGCCCGGCCAGAAGTTCACGGTCACCACCGGGCAGGGCAGGCAGACGTTCGCCGTGATCGGGCTGCGCTACGCGGGCGATCCGGCCCCGGCGCCCCTGACGGCCGGCCACAGCCGGCTGATCCTCGAGACGGCCCGCGGCCCCGCCTTCATCCCGGGCGGCATCGCCAGGGTCGATGCCGAGCTGACGAGTGAGACGAAGCCCGCGGGCATCCGCCAGACGACGTATGCCACCCTGCCCGCCGCCGACCTTGAACTCGCCAACGACACCTCGACGGCGTGGGCGCTCGTATTCGCCCTGCAGTTCTTCCTCGTGATCGAACTCGCCGCGGTGTGGGCGTTCAGGCGCGTCGGAGGCCGGAAGACGTGGATCGTCTTCATCCCCGTCGTCACTCTCGGCGGGCTCCTGGTCGCCGACCAGGTAGTCAGGCTCCTTCCCAACCTGCTTTAGCCCGGAGGGGCCGTTGACGGCGGCCGCCCAGGAACAAAACACGAACATGAGAAATGAGTGGCCATGATTGACGTGCAACTGGACGACGTGACGCAGCTGCTGCCGGTCCAACGACCGCGGCGGCGGACGCCGTGGCGCAGGGGCGACGCGGCGTCGTCCGCGCCACCGGCGCCGGCCGCGGCACTCGCCCTCAAACCCCTGGCAACGCTCGAGGGTCGCAACGTGTCGGCCTGGTTCGGAACGCACCAGGTCCTCGACCGGGTGTCGCTCACCATGCCCGCCGGAGTCATCACCTCCCTGATCGGGCCGTCCGGGTGCGGCAAGTCGACCTTCCTGCGCATCCTCAACCGGATGCACGAGCTCGTCCCGTCGGCGAGCCTCGCAGGCGAAGTGCTCCTTGACGGCGAAGACATCTACGACCCGGAGCGTAAACTCGTCGACGCCCGCAAGCACATCGGCATGGTCTTCCAAAAGCCCAACCCGTTCCCGGCGATGTCGATCTACGACAACGTCGTCGCAGGTCTCACCCTCACCGGCACTCGCGCGACCGCCGACGAGAAGGACTTCCTCGTCGAGAGCTGCCTGACCAAGGCCGGCCTCTGGAAGGAAGTCAGGGACCGTCTCCGCGCCCCGGGTGGCGGACTGTCCGGCGGCCAGCAGCAGCGTCTGTGCATCGCACGGTCCCTCGCCGTGACCCCGCGCATCCTGCTTATGGACGAACCGTGCTCGGCGCTCGACCCGACATCGACGCGGGTGATCGAGGAGACGATGCTCGAGCTCGCCCACGAGGTGACGATCGTGATCGTCACCCACAACATGCAGCAGGCCCAGCGGGTCTCCCAGAATTGCGCGTTCTTCCTCGCCGCGCAGGGAACCCCCGGGGGGATCGTCGAGCACGGTCCGACCGAGGCGATGTTCGGGGACCCGATCGACAGCCGCACCGCCGACTACGTCAACGGCCGATTCGGCTGACGCGCGGGCGGTCGCACCCTCCGGCTGCGTGACACCCGCGGATAAGATGAGGCATGACTTCCGAGGGCTTTGCCGAGATCGAGCGCAAATTCGACGTGAACCCGGCGACGCCGTTGCCGCCCTTGCACGACCTTCCCGGGGTGACCCACGTCGCCCCGCCCGTCGAGCACCACCTCGACGCCCTCTACTTCGACACCGCCGACCTGGCGCTCGCCGGCCGCCGGATCACCCTCCGGCGGCGCGCCGGCGGCGATGACGCCGGCTGGCACCTCAAGCTCCCCGTCGCTGCCGACGAACGCCGCGAGATGCGCGAACCCGTCGGGGCCGACCCCGACGTGATTCCCGAGGCGATCCTCCGCCTGGTTCGGGTCTACCTGCGCGGCCGGCCGCTGATGCCCGTCGTGCGGCTCCGCACCCTGCGCGTCGTGCACCACCTCGTCGGCCGGGACGACGCCGTGCTCGCGGAGGTCTGCGACGACTCGGTGCAGGCCGAACGGTTCGGCTCCGAACCGCTGAACCAGGCCTGGCGCGAATGGGAGATCGAACTCGTCGACGGGTCCCGAGCCCTGCTCGACGCGGCCCAGGAGCGGTTGTCGACCGTGGGAGTCGAGCCGGCCGCAAGCCCGTCCAAGCTCGCCCGAGCCCTCGGAGACCTCGCCCCAGCCGGCACGCCCGTCGCGCCGGAACGGCCGGGGCCCGACAGCTCGACCGCGGACGTGCTGCTGGCGTACCTGCGGGCGCAGGTGGAGGCGGTCACGGCCGAGGACCCCCTCGTTCGCGAAAGCGATGTTGAGGCCGTGCACCGGATGCGCGTGGCGACCAGGCGGCTGCGTTCGGCCCTGTCCACCTACGGTCCGCTCCTCGACGCGGGGGTCGCCGACCCGCTCCGGGTCGAGCTGCGCTGGATCGCGGGCGTGCTCGGCGGAGCCCGGGACGCCCAGGTGATGCGCCGGCGTCTCACCCACCGGCTGGACCTGGAGCCGACGGGCCTCACCGCCGGACCGGTCGCCCCGCGGATCGACGAGCATTTCTCCACCGTCGTGCGGATCAGCGAGGCGGACACCCGGTCCGCCCTCGACTCGGACCGCTACTTCCGGCTCCTCGACACCCTCGACGAGCTGCTCGCGTCCCCACCGCTGTACCGCACAGCCGACAACCCGGCGCGGAAGGTCGTCCCCGGCCTGGTCCGCGCAGACTGGAAGCACCTCCGCGCGGCGGTGCGCGCGGCCCGCCGCACCGCGACCGGCACCGAACGCGACGCGGCCCTGCACGAGGCCCGCAAACGCGCCAAGCAGCTGCGCTACGCGGCGGAGACGGCCGCACCTCTTCGCAGCAAGCGCGCCGCACGGCTCGTCGCCGCGGCCCGGCAGGTGCAGGAGATCCTCGGAGACCACCAGGACAGTGTCGTCGCGCGCGGCGAACTGCTCGGCCTGGGCATGAAGGCGTTCCTGTTCAACGAGAACGCCTTCACCTACGGGCGGATGCACGCGGTCGAGGAGGCGGGCGCGGCCGGCACCGAGGCGCGCTTCTTCACCGCCTGGAAGGACTTCCCCTCCGCCTCGATCGACAAGTAGAGGCCACGGAACGTCGAGCCGGCCGCCGGCGGGGAGCGGGCTCAGTCGAAGTCGAGGCTGAGCTTGCGCAGCAGCCCGGCCAGCCGGTCCTGGTCGCTCGCCGACAGGGTTGAGAGCAGCTCGGCCTCCGCATCGACCAGTCGGGTGATCGCGGCATCCACCCGGGTCAGGCCGGCCGGGTTCATCCCGACGAAGATGCCCCGCCCGTCATTGGGGTCGGTGCGGCGGGTGACCAGCCCGCGCTCGACCAGACGGTCGATCCGGTTGGTCATCGTGCCGCTGGAGACCAGGGTCTGCTGCAGCAGGGCCTTCGGGCTCAGCTCGTAGGGCGCGCCGGCGCGGCGCAGGGCCGAGAGCACGTCGAACTCCCAGGACTCCAGTTCGGAGCGGGAGAACGCGGTGCGCCTGGCCCGATCCAGGTGCTTGGAGAGCCGGCCGACCCGGGACAGGACCTGCAACGGAGCGAAGTCGAGGTCGGGGCGTTCGCGCAGCCAGGCGTCTACGATCCGGTCGACTTCGTCATGGGCGGGCATCATTCCATTATCCGGCCTCGGGGAGGCCGAGGTTGCTCGCTGCGCGCCGGGCACGATACTTCTGGCAGACTTGACACCGTTGGTCGGCCCCGGGCCGGCGAATTCCGCCGTGGTGTAATGGCAGCACGACAGCCTTTGGAGCTGTTAGGTCCAGGTTCGAGTCCTGGCGGCGGAGCACTGGTTGCAGACCAGTGAAGCTTCTCCGGTCTCCCCGGCCGGCAACACGAAAAGCAAAGAGGAAACCCCGTGACCGATTCCCGACTCGCTATCGTCGTGCTGGCCGCAGGCCAGGGCACCCGCATGAAATCCAGCACCCCGAAGCTGCTGCACGAGCTCGCCGGGCTGCCCATGCTCAGCCATGTCCTCGCCACCTCCCGTGCGCTGGACGCGGCCCACGTGGTCACGGTCGTGCGCCACGAACGCGACCTGGTCGCGGCCCTCGTGGCCGAGGACCTGCCCGAGAGCCTGATCGTCGACCAGGACGAGATCCCCGGCACCGGGCGTGCCGTGGAGCTCGCCGTCGCGGCCCTGCCCGAGGACTTCGAGGGTGACGTGCTCGTCGTCTCCGGCGATGTGCCGCTGCTGAACTCCGCCACCCTGGCCAGCTTCGTCGCCGCGCACCGCGAGCGTGAGGTCTCCGCCACCGTGCTCTCCTCGTTCCCCGAGGACTCCACCGGCTACGGCCGCATCGTGCGTTCCGAGACGGGCGGCTTCGACCGCATCGTGGAACAGAAGGATGCCTCGGCCGAGGAACGCCAGATCGCCGAGACCAACGCGGGCGTCTACGCCTTCAGCGTCGCCGAACTCCGCGAGCAGCTCGCGCTCCTCACCACCGACAACGTGCAGGGCGAGAAGTACCTGACCGACGTGATCGGGCTCCTCCGCGACGCAGGCTCGTCCGTGCGGGCCGTGCCCGTCGCGGATGCCTGGCTCGTCGCCGGCATCAACGACCGCGCCCAGCTCAGCGAGACCGCCCGCCAGCTCAACGGTTTCATCGTGCACGGCTGGCAGCTGGCCGGCGTCACCGTTCAGGACCCGGCCACCACCTGGATCGACCTCAAGGCGCAGCTCGCGCCGGACGTGACCATCCTGCCCGGCACCCAGATCCGTGGCGCGACGGTGATCGAGACCGGCGCCGTGATCGGCCCGGACACCACCCTCGTGGACTGCGAGGTCGGCGAGAACGCGGTGGTGAAGCGCACCGACGCAACGCTCGCGGTGATCGGCGCCGGGGCATCCGTCGGCCCGTTCTCCTACCTGCGGCCCGGCACCATCCTCGGCGCGGACGGCAAGATCGGGGCGTTCGTCGAGACCAAGAACGCCACCATCGGCGCCGGCAGCAAGGTGCCGCACCTGAGCTATGTCGGCGACGCGACCGTCGGCGACCAGTCCAACATCGGGGCAGGCACGATCTTCGCCAACTACGACGGCGTGAACAAGCACCGCAGCGAAATCGGGTCGCATGTGCGCACCGGGTCGCACAACGTGTTCGTCGCGCCGATTAGGATTGGGGACGGGGCATACACGGGAGCCGGCACAATCGTCCGCAAGGACGTACCTGCCGGGGCGTTGTCCCTGAGTGTTGCTCCACAACGCAATATGGAGGGCTGGGTCGAAACCCACCGTCCAGGAACCGACGCGGCGGTGGCCGCGGCAAAGAGCGGAGACTAGGTGTCTGGAATCAAGACCAGCGGCGAAAAGCGACTTGTATTGGTTTCGGGGCGAGCTCACCCGCAACTGGCACTGGACATCGCCACGGAGCTTGGTACCGAACTCGTCCACACGGACGCCCGCACCTTCGCGAACGGCGAGATCTACGCCCGCTTCGACGAGAGCGTACGCGGGAGCGACACCTTCGTCATCCAGTCGCACACCAACCCGATCAATGAATGGCTGATGGAACAGCTGATCATGGTCGACGCGCTCAAGCGGGCCTCCGCCAAGCGGATCACCGTGGTGGCGCCGTTCTACCCCTACGCCCGGCAGGACAAGAAGGGCCGCGGCCGCGAGCCGATCTCGGCCCGCCTCGTCGCCGACCTGTTCAAGGTCGCCGGCGCCGACCGGATCATGGCGGTCGACCTGCACGCCGCCCAGATCCAGGGCTTCTTCGACGGCCCCGTCGACCACCTCTTCGCCATGCCGGTGCTGCTCGAGCACTTCAAAGAGAAGCTCGACCCGGCCACCCTGACCGTCGTCTCGCCCGACATGGGCCGCGTCCGCGTCGCCGACATCTGGAGCGACAAGCTCGGCGCCCCGCTGGCCATCATCCACAAGCGGCGCGACCCGCTCGTGCCCAACCGGGTCTCCGTGCACGAGATCGTCGGCCAGGTCGAGGGCCGCGTCTGCCTGATCGTCGACGACATGATCGACACCGGCCGCACGATCGTGCTCGCCGCGGAGGCGCTGCGCAAGGCCGGCGCCATCGGCGTCGTCGTCGCCGCAACCCACGCCGTGTTCAGCCACCCGGCACTCGAACTGCTGCAGAACCCGGCGATCTCCGAGGTCGTCGTCACCGACACCCTGCCGATCCCGATGGAGAAGCGCTTCCCGACGCTCACCGTGCTGCCGATCGCGCCGCTGCTGGCGCGTGCGATCCACGAGGTGTTCGACGAGGGGTCCGTCACGTCGATGTTCGAGGGCGCCGCATAGGGGCACCGAACGGCTTCCGGCCGGTCGTCGACGGATGTCGGTGGCCGGCCATCGGTCTGTCCGGGCTCGGTCGCGGGTTCGGTCGCGGGGGGAGCCGGAGCCCGTGTTCTGCGCCGCCCCGGCCTACGCCGGGATGCCGGACTCCGGCGCCCGCGGCGCCGAGGGGATGATCCCCAGGGGGACGACGTAGGTCTCCCGTTCGTTGCGGTCGACCGCGTAGCACTGCCAGCCGAGCCCGCCCGGCCCGGTCAGCTCGAAGCGGGCGTCCGACCCGACCGCATACGGGTAGAAGTGCTGGGTTGCCAGCCGGCAGGTGTTCGCGGCGGTCGTCGTCGCGACCTGCAGCGTGGTCAGGATGCCGGGCACGACCAGCGCCACGAGCCCCAGCACGACGACGATGCGCATGAGCGTGAGGGCGCGCCGACTGCGCAGGGGCCGGTCGGCATCCTGCGGTTCGTAGCCGGAGAGTTCGGGGTGCTCGTCGCTCATGTCCGTCCCAGTATCGCAGTCCCCGGACGACCGGAGATGTTGCCGGAGCGGACGACTGTTGCCCGCACACCGGCGACAGTCGTCCGCTCCGGTGAATCGATGAGTCGCGCGGCGATCTTCGAACTGGGTTTCCCCGATCCACTGCTTCAGACGTGCCATCTCAACCCCCGCGGCGGCTTCTACTTCACCGACTTCGAATGGCCGGCCTATCGCCTGATCGGGGAGTTCGACGGGAAGGGCAAGTACGTGAAGGACGAGTACCTGCGGGGTCTGACTCCCGGGGAAGCGGTCCATCGTGAGAAGGTTCGCGAGGACGACCTTTCGCGCGGAAGGCAATGGCGTGGCGCGCTGGGGTCCGTCCGATCTGCGCCGGCGCCAGTCGCTGCTGCGCATCCTCACGACCGCGGGGCTCCCGGTCCTCCGCTGACCGGCCGCTGACAGACAGAACTGTTGCCGGAGCGGACAACTGTTGCCGGGATGCCGGCAACACTCGTCCGCTCCGGCAACAGTTGCCCACCGGAGGTGCTAGTGCGAGGAGCCCTCGGTCTCGACCTCGGTGCGGTCGCCCGACCACAGGGTGTGGAAGGTGCCGGGCCTGTCGACGCGCTTGTAGGTGTGCGCGCCGAAGAAGTCACGCTGGCCCTGCACCAGGGCGGCCGGCAGGCGCTCGCTCGCGAGCGAGTCGAAGTAGCTCAGCGCCGACGCGAACCCGGGAACCGGGATGCCGGAGAGCGCCGCGGTCGACACGACCCGGCGCCAGGCCGACTCGCCGTCGGCGACGGCCTTGGCGAAATACGGGTCGACGAGCAGGGTCGGGATCGACGGGTCGTTCGCGTAGGCGTCGACGATCCGGTTGAGGAACTGGGCGCGGATGATGCAGCCGCCGCGCCAGATCGTGGCGATGGCGCCCTTGTCGATCTTCCAGCCGTACTTCTCGGCGCCGGCGATGATCGCGTCGAAGCCCTGGGCGTAGGCGACGACCTTGGAGGCGTAGAGCGCCTGGCGCACATCGTCCTGGAAGGTGTGGCCGACCACGGCGATCTCCGGGCGGGCGACCAGGGCCGCGCGGAGCGGCACACGCTGCTCCGGGTGGCTGGACACGGCGCGGGCGAACACGGCCTCGGCGATGCCACCGACGGGCACGCCCAGGTCGAGGGCGTTCTGCACGGTCCAGACCCCGGTGCCCTTGGAGCCGGCCTCGTCGAGCACGATGTCGACGAAGGGCAGGCCGGTCTTCGCGTCGACCTGGCGGAGCACCTCGGCGGTGATCTCGATCAGGTAGCTCTCGAGGTCGCCGTCGTTCCAGTCGGTGAACACGTCGGCGATGGCGGCGGGGGAGTGCCCGCCGACCTTGCGGAGCAGGTCGTAGGCCTCGGCGATGAGCTGCATGTCGGCGTATTCGATGCCGTTGTGGATCATCTTGACGAAGTGGCCGGCGCCGTCCGTGCCCACGTGCGTGACGCAGGGCACGCCGTCGACGACGGCCGCGATCGACTCGAGGATCGGGCCGAGGGTCTCGTACGCCTCTGCCGAGCCGCCGGGCATGATGCTCGGGCCCTTGAGGGCGCCCTCCTCGCCGCCGGAGATGCCGGCGCCGACGAAGTTCACGCCGGTGGCGCGGACGGCCTTCTCCCGGCGGATGGTGTCCTGGAAGTCGGCGTTGCCGCCGTCGACGATGATGTCGCCGGGCTCGAACAGGGCGGTCAGCTGGCTGATCACGGCATCCGTGCCCGTGCCGGCCTGAACCATGATGATCGCGGTGCGCGGCTTCTGGAGCGACGCGGCGAACTCCTCGATCGTCTCGGAGGCGACGAAGTTCGCCTCCGGGTGTTCGCCCGTGAGCAGGCGGGTGCGCTCGGGGGAGCGGTTGTACACCGCCACCGTGTTCCCCGCCCGGCTGGCGAGGTTGCGGGCCAGATTCGACCCCATCACCGCCAGTCCTACTACGCCAATGTTTGCCTGTGCTGCGCCGGTTTCGGCCACGTTTGCTCCTTCAGGTGATTGTTCTCAAACCTCCGTCAAGGCTACTGCGTCGGCCCGAACGGTTACGTGGCGTGACCGGCGGCCCTCGGGCGACGGATGCCCGACGCCCGGTTCGCCCCGGCCCGCCCGCTCCGCTAGACTCACTAGTTGAACTTCGGCGAGGGCTGTCGGCGGCGGGAAACCGTCCACCGGCATCCGTTATCGACGCGGCGGGATGCTTCACGGCCTTTCCTCACGCGCACACGCGTTCGAGTTGAACCAGTACCCACGATTCCCGGGCTTCGGTCCGCGAAACCAGACTGGGCCGTCCAGGCCCGCAAGGAGAAACATCATGGCTGAGGCCAAGAAGAAGGTTGTCGCAGACAACAAGATTTCCGCCGACCTGCGCGTCAAGTTCGGCAAGGGCGCTGCCCGCAAGCTGCGCGTGCTGGGCAAGATCCCCGCCGTCATCTACGGCCACGGCACCGACCCGGTGCACGTCGCCCTCCCGGCCCACCAGATCGGCCTGCTGCTGCGCCGCGCCAACGCCGTGCTCGAGCTCGACGTCGAAGGCACCACCCACCTCACCCTGGTGAAGGATGTCCAGAAGGACCCGTTCCTGCAGATCATCGAGCACCTCGACCTCATCGTCATCCGCAAGGGTGAGAAGGTCCAGGTCGAGGTTTCCGTGCACCTGACCGGCGAGGCCGTTTCCGGCACCATCGCCGACCTGGACTCGAAGGTCCTCATGCTCGAGGTCGAGGCCACGAGCATCCCGCAGAACGTCGTCGTCTCCATCGACGGACTCGACGACGGCGCGCAGATCCACGCGAAGGACGTCGTGCTCCCGGGCGGCGCCACCCTCATCTCCGACCCCGACGCCGTCGTGGTCTACGTGCACCTGCCCGCCGCCGAGGAAGAGGAAGAGCCGGCCGAAGCCGAGGCCACCGAGGCTCCTGCCGCCGAGTAGTCTTCCCCACCTGGCTTCGTCGACCGCGGAGGAATTCCCTGGACGAGAATCTCTGGCTCGTAGTCGGGCTCGGTAACCCCGGGCCCGGCTACGCCGGCAACCGACACAACGTCGGCCACATGGCGGCGGCCGTGCTCGCCGACCGCCTGTCGGCGAACTTCAAGAACCACAAAACCAATTCGGCCGTCGCCGAGGGACGCAGCTTCCCCGGCGGACCGAAACTGGTGCTCGCCAAGCCGAGCACCTACATGAACGTGTCCGGCGGCCCGGTCGCCGCGCTCCTGCGCTTCTACTCGCTCGAGCCCGACCGGCTGATCGTCGTCCACGACGACCTCGACCTTCCCTTCGACACCATCAAGATCAAGGTCGGCGGCGGCCACGGCGGCCACAACGGCCTCCGCGACATCATCGCCGCGACCGGCACGAAGGAGTTCGTGCGGATCCGGATCGGCATCGGCCGCCCGCCCGGGCGCCAGGACGCCGCCGACTTCGTGCTGCACGATTTCAGCAAGGACGAGCGGGCGGTCCTGCCCAACCTGTTGACGGATGCCGCCGACGCGATCGAACTGATCGCGGCCGAGGGCGTCACCGCCGCCCAGCAGAAGGTCCACTCCCCGTAGCTCTTCGCCCGTTCCGCTGCCCGTGCCGGCGCTGCGTAGACTTGACCGGTGACTCTCCAGGGCTTAATTGCCACACTTTCGCGCGCCTCCACATTCGACAACGCCCTCACCTTCGCGAACCGCGACGCGGACTTCTCGCTCACCGAGGGCCTGCGGGCGCCGCTGATCGCGGCCATGCTCGAGCAGCGCGGCCGGCTGGAGAAGGCCCAGGCCCTGCTCGTCATCACCGCGACCGGGCGTGAGTCGGAATCCCTGCACGAGAACCTGGCCTGCTTCGCCGACGGCGCCGAGATCGTCGACTTCCCCGCCTGGGAGACCCTCCCGCACGAACGGCTCAGCCCCGGCGCGGAGATCGTCGGCAAGCGGCTCTACGCGCTCCGGCGGATGCGGGACTGGGAGGAGTTCGACCCGGCCGCCCGGCGCCCGCTGATCGTCATCGCCTCGGTGCGGGCCGCCCTCCAGCCGGTGGCCGACAACCTCACCGACTATGAGCCGATCGAACTGGCCGCCGGTGGCCGCGGCCACGACCTCGGCGCCATCGCCCGGGAACTGGTCGGCCTCGCCTACACCCGGGTCGACATGGTCACCCGCCGGGGCGAGTTCGCCGTGCGCGGCGGCATCCTCGACGTGTTCCCGCCGGTGGCGCCGCATCCGTACCGGGCGGAGTTCTTCGGCGACGAGGTCGAGCAGATCCGCGCCTTCTCGGTCGCCGACCAGCGTTCCCTGCCCGAGCCGATCGAACGGGTGTCCCTGCCGCCGAGCCGCGAGCTGCTGCTCAGCCCGGCCGTGCGCCAGCGAGCCAGGGAGATGCAGCACGAGTTCCCGAGCCTGGCCGGGCTGCTCGCCAAGATCGCCGAGGGAATCCCCGTCGAGGGGATGGAGAGCCTCGCGCCCGCCCTCGTCGACCGGCTCGTGCCGATCACCCACTACCTGCCCCGAGAGGCGGCCGTGGCCGTGATCTCGCCCGAACGGGTCGCCTCCCGGGCGATCAGCCTCGCCGAGACGAACCGCGAGTTCCTCGGCGCCGCCTGGAGCGCCGCGACCGCCGGCGCGGAGGCGCCGATCGACCTCGAATCGGGGGACTTCCTCACCCTCGGCCGGCTGCGCGAGTCGGTCACGTTCAGCGCCCCCGGTGCCCCGCCGTCCGCGCACGTGTGGTGGACGTTCAGCTCATTCCAGGCGGCGCCGACGGATGCCCCGGTGCTCCCCGAGCACCGCGAACTCGATGAGCTGCTCACCGTGCGCGTCGACGGCGACGCCGTGCCGAGCTTCCAGGGCAGTGTGGAGGGCGCCGTTGGGCACCTCGCCGCCCGGCTGAAGGACGGCTGGACCGTCGGGATCGTCGCCCAGGGCGCCGGGCTGGTCGAACGCGCCGCCGACGTGCTCGCCGAGCGCGAACTCCCGGCCCGGATCGTCTCCGAATGGCCAGGCGTTCCGGAACCCGGCATCGCCTACCTGCTCAAGGCATCCGTCGACCACGGCTTCGAAATCCCAGAGACCAGACTCACCCTGGTCAGCGAGTCCGAGTTCTACGGCCGGGTCGTCGGCTACGACGCCCGCCAGGTCAAGAAACTGGCCAGCCGGCGCAAGAACGTCGTCGACCCGCTCCAACTGAAAGCCGGCGACCACGTCGTGCACCAGACCCACGGAATCGGCCGGTTCGTCGAGCTGACCCAGCGCGAGGTCTCCAGCGGCGGCCGCAACCCGGTCAAGACCAAACGTGAATACCTGGTGCTTGAATACGCCCCGTCGAAGCGCGGCCACCCCGGGGACAAGCTCTACGTGCCGACCGACCAGCTCGACCTGGTCAGCCGGTACGTCGGCGGGGAGGCCCCGGCGCTCAGCAAGATGGGCGGCAGCGACTGGTCCGCCGCGAAGACCAAGGCCCGCAAGGCCGTGCGCGACATCGCCGTCGAACTGGTCAAGTTGTACTCGGCACGGATGGCCAGCAAGGGCCACGCGTTCGGGCCGGATACCCCGTGGCAGCGCGAACTGGAGGAGGCGTTCCCGTTCGCGGAGACCCCCGACCAGCTCACCACCATCGACGAGGTGAAGGCCGACATGGAACGGCCCATCCCGATGGACCGGCTGCTCTCCGGCGACGTCGGCTTCGGCAAGACCGAGGTGGCCGTGCGGGCCGCGTTCAAGGCGATCCAGGACGGCAAGCAGGTCGTCATGCTCGTGCCGACGACCCTGCTCGTGCGCCAGCACATGGAGACCTTCCAGGAGCGCTTCGCCGGGTTCCCGGTGCACCTGCGCGCGCTCAGCCGGTTCCAGACCGAGAAGGAGTCCCGCGAAACCATCGCCGGGATGCTCGACGGCACCGTGGACCTCGTGATCGGCACCCATCGGCTGCTCTCCGAGTCGATCGTGTTCAAGGACCTCGGCCTCGTCATCATCGACGAGGAGCAGCGGTTCGGGGTGGAGCACAAGGACGCGCTGAAGAAGCTGAAGACCAACGTGGACATCCTCGCGATGAGTGCCACCCCGATCCCGCGCACGCTGGAGATGGCGGTCACCGGCATCCGGGAGATGTCGACCCTGGCCACGCCGCCGGAGGACCGGCACCCGATCCTCACCTTCGTCGGCCCGTACTCCGACCGGCAGGTGGCGGCGGCGATCCGCCGCGAGCTGCTCCGGGAGGGCCAGATCTTCGTCGTGCACAACCGGGTGTCGAGCATCAACCGGGTCGCCGCGAAGCTGGCCGAGCTCGTGCCCGAGGCGCGGATCGCCGTGGCGCACGGCCAGCTGCCGGAGACCCAGCTGGAACAGGTTGTCGTGGACTTCTGGGAACGCAAGTTCGACGTGCTCGTCTCGACCACGATCATCGAGACCGGCCTGGACATCGCCAACGCGAACACGATCATCATCGACCGCGCCGACAAGTTCGGGCTCAGCCAGCTGCACCAGCTGCGGGGGAGGGTCGGCCGCGGCCGGGAGCGCGCATACGCCTACTTCCTCTACGACGAGAACAAGCCGCTCACCGAGATCGCCCACGACCGGCTGTCGACGATCGCCGCGAACAACGAGCTGGGCGCCGGCATGCAGGTGGCGCTCAAAGACCTCGAGATCCGCGGAGCCGGCAACCTGCTCGGCGGCGAGCAGGCCGGGCACATCGCCGGGGTCGGCTTCGACCTCTACCTGCGGATGATCGGCGAGGCCGTGAGCACGTTCCGCGGCGACGTCGCCGAGGGCCAGACCGAGCTGCGGCTCGAACTGCCCGTCGACGCGCACATCCCCGAGGACTACGTCGACAGCGAGCGGTTGCGCCTCGAGGCCTACCAGAAGCTGTCCGCCGCCAGCTCGCCGACGGCGGCGAAGGACCAGATCGACCTGGTCCTCGACGAACTCACCGACCGCTACGGCGAGCCGCCGCAGCCGGTGCAGAACCTCATTCTGGTCTCCCGGCTGCGCTGGCTGGCGCAGCAGGCCGGCCTCGGCGAGGTCGTCGCCATGGGCTCGAACCTCCGCGTCTCGCCGGCGAACCTGGCCGATTCGATGCAGGTGCGCCTGCAACGGATGTACCCGGGCTCGCGCTACTTCACCCAGAACGGGTCGATGACGGTGCCGATGCCCCGGATCAACGGGGAGCCGCTCGGCGACGCGGCCCTGATCGCCTGGGCCGGCTCACTGCTGGACGCGATCTTCCCCCGGCCGGTCGACGCGGTCGCGGCGCCGTCCGCGTGACGCCCGGACCCGCCGCCTACGATGAGACCGAACCCCAGGAGGCCCGCATGACCCCGCCCAGCCAGCTCGACATCCTGATCGAGACCGTCGCCCGGCTCCGTGCGCCCGGCGGCTGCCCGTGGGACGCGGACCAGACCCATGAATCCCTCGTGCAGTATCTGATCGAGGAAAGCCACGAGCTGATCGACGCGATCGAGGCGGGCAGCCGCGAGGAGATGATCGAGGAACTCGGCGACGTGCTCTACCAGGTGCTCTTCCACGCCGACCTTGCCGCGCACACCAGCGGCGAGGACTTCGACATCCAGGACGTGGCCGCGCAGATGACCGCGAAAATGGTGGGGCGGCATCCGCACGTCTTCGGCGACCTGTCGCTGGAGACCGCCGATGACGTCGTCGCTGCGTGGGACGACTTCAAGGCCGCGGAGAAGCCGCACCGCACCAGCGTGCTCGACGGGATCCCGCAGGGGATGCCCGCCCTCGCCCTCGCCGACAAAGTGCTCGGGCGGGCGCAGAAGATCGGCCTGCTCGGCACGGAGTCCGCCTTCCCCCTCCCGATCGAGAGTGAGGACGAGCTCGGACCGCTGCTGCTGGCCGTCGTGTCCGCCGCCAAGGCCCAGGGGCTCGACTCGGAGCGTGCTCTCCGCACCGCGCTCCGCGGCTTGCAGGACGAGATCCGTGTGGCCGAGGGCGTCGGGCCGGATGCCGTCGGGCCTGATGCCGTCGCCACGGACGGGACCGACGTCTTCGACGCCGGCATCATCGGCCTGCCCGGCTGACCGGCCGGGTCGCGCGTGCGGGCCCGGCGCGCGGTCAGGCGATGCGCCGGCCCGCGGGGAGCCGCCGGGAGGGGGTGATCGTGCGGCGCCAGGCCCAGAGCAATGCCGCGGCGCCGAGGGCCAGGTGGATGCCCAGGCCGACAAACCAGGACGGCACCGCGCTGTCGTAGACCTCCCGTGCCGTCGGCCGCTTGTCATCGTCGCCGTAGTAGACGCCCGTCGAGTTGCAGTACGGGGTTTCGCCCTGCAGGTCGGGCGCAACCTGTGCCTGCCGAACTCCGACCGCGATCCAGCCGAACAGGTCCTGCGGGTTGCCGGTGGGGTCGAAGACTCCGGGGGAGGCATCCGCGACGACGACGTACGGATTCGCGGCGAGCACCCACCAGTAACGGTCGAAACGGGGAACGTCCATCGTGGTCGCGGGATCGTCGCAGCCGGCCGGCGGCATGAGGGTCTGTTCCGACTTCGTCGCGGTGCCCAGCAGGGCGAAGGCGATGGGTGTGCCAACGCTGAGCGCCGCGACGATGAGGTAGGTGACGACGATCGAGAACAGGGGACGGGTGACGATGCCGGAGAGCCCGACGCCGAGCATGGCGATCACCCCGAGCTCGGCGGCGAGCACGAGCACGGAGACGGCGATCGTGGACAGCGAGACCTGGCCGAGGGTGACCGCGAAGAGCAGGAACGGCACCGCGGTGGCGAGGAACGCGAGGGCCGTGATCCAGGCCGCGACGAACTTGCCGAGTATGAGCTGGCCCGTGCTGATCAGGGTGACCTGCGTCGTGGCGAGGGTGCCGATGTCGCGGTCGCCGTTGACGGCGTTGCCGCTGAGCGCGGGCGAGACGAGAGTGCCGAGCAGGAGCACGAAGAAGATGACGGCCGAGAAGACCGCGCCGCCGCCTGTCTCCCAGGCCGCGGTCGACAGCCAGAGCAGCACCGTGACCGCTGCGACGAGCAGCACGAAGATGCCGAGCAGCACGTACCAGGCGACCCCGCGCACGCGCTGGCGCAACTCGAGGGTGACGATGAGCCACAGCCCGGCGAGGAAGTCCCGAGCGGGTGTGCGGTCGGGGACCGGGCTGATACGGGCGGTGGCGTCCAGGTCACTGCTCATGCTGCTGCCCCTCCAGTGGATTCGGGTCGGGACAGGTCGAGGAAGGTGTGTTCGAGGTCGCCGACCGCCGGACCGAAGGCGCTCACCCGCACGCCGGCGCCGACCAGCCGGGCCAGCAGATCGGCCGCCGCCGCCTCGTTGTCGACCTGCACGAGCGTGCCGAGGTGGTCGGTCCGGGTGCCGGCCACGCCGGATGCCTGGAGGCCGTCTTCCAGGGCGACCGGGTCGAGTGAGCGGATCCGCCAGGACCTCGCGCTGGCGCCGGCCCGCGCGACGCGCTCGGCGCTCGCCGTGACTCCGTCGGCGAGGTACACGGCGGCATCCGCCATCTCGTCGAGTTCGGAGAGCACGTGGCTGGAGACGAGGATCGCCGTTCCCTCACCCGCGAGGCGGCGGACGAGCACGCGAAGCGCCACCCGGGCGGCCGGGTCGAGACCGGATGCCGGCTCGTCGAGCAGGAGCACGGAGGGAGAGTGCACGAGGGCCCTGGCCAGGCTCAGCCGCTGCTTCTGCCCGCGGCTGAGCACCCGGGACGGCCGGTCGGCGAGGGCCTCCAGGCCGGTCAGGCCGATCAGTTCATCCGCGCGGGCGGCGGCGGCCGGGCGGCTCATCCGGTACATCCGCCCGGTCACTTCCAGCGAGGCGCGAACGCTCAGGCTCGGCCAGGAGCCGAGCACGTCGGGCATCCAACCCATCGCGGCGCGCACTGCCTGCGGGTCCGCCACCGGGTTGTGCCCGGCGATCGTGATTGTGCCGGTGTCGGGGGCGAGCAGGCTCGCCAGCATGAGCAGCAGTGTCGTCTTTCCGGCGCCGTTCGGCCCGATCAGGGCCGTCACCGAGCCCGGTGGCACGGTGAGCGTGGCGTCCCGCACGGCATGCACGCTGCCGAACGAACGGCGCACCCCCGTGACCGTGATTCCCCGTGCTGCGTGTGATTCCATCGTTGCCCCCTCCGGCGTGATGATCGAAGTCTAGGGGGATGGCGTTCGGTGGCGGCGGATGTCGGTGGCGAGTACCGTCAGAGCATGAGCCAGACTTCCTTCAGCGAACTCCTTTCCCTTCAGATCGGCAACGAGTTTGCCGCGTCCCAGCAGTACATCGCCATCGCCGTCTGGTTCGACAACCAGGCCCTGCCCCGGCTCGCCGCGCACTTCTACGCCCAGTCGATCGAAGAGCGCAACCACGCCATGATGCTGGTGCAGTACCGGCTCGACCGCGACCTCGGCGTCGAGATTCCGGGAATTCCGGCCGTGCAGAACGACTTCACCCTCGCCGTCGAGCCGATCGCGCTCGCCCTGGCCCAGGAGAAGCAGGTCACCTCCCAGATCGAGGCGCTCTTCCGCGCGGCCCGCGCCGACGGGGACGCCCTCGGCGAGCAGGCGATGCTGTGGTTCCTCAAGGAGCAGGTCGAAGAGGTCGCGTCGATGTCCACCCTGCTGACGATCGCGCAGCGGGCCGGCGACAACCTCTTCGACATCGAGAACTACATCGCGCGGGAAACCGTCGCCGGCGGCCCGGTCGACTCCGATGCCCCCCCTGCAGCGGGCGGCGCCCTCTAGCCTCGGTTTGTCCTGCCCTCCCCAGCCTGCCCTCCGGGCGGAACGGCGTCGGAGCAGGACCTGACACAATTGGAGGCATGGCAGCACCTGTGACCCCGCCGCGCGGCATGCGCGATTTCCTCCCCAACGAGAAAGCGGTCCGGGAGCACGCGCTGGGCACCATCAGGCGGAGCTTCGCCGCGCACGGGTTCGACGAAATCGAAACCCCGGTGATGGAGGATTCGGCCCGCCTGCACTCCGGCCTCGGCGGCGACAACGAGAAGCTCGGGTTCGCCGTGCTCAGACGCGGGCTGTCCCCGGCGGATGTCGCGGCCGCCGCCGAGTCCGGGGACCTCCTGTCACTGGCCGACCTGGGCCTCCGCTTCGACCTCACCGTGCCGCTGGCCCGGTTCTACGCCAGCCACCGGGCCGAACTGCCCGCCGTGTTCCGGTCCATCCAGATCGCCCCCGTCTGGCGGGCCGAACGCCCGCAGAAGGGGCGCTACCGCCAGTTCGTCCAGTGCGACATCGACATCATCGGCGAGGCCGGACCCCTCGCCGAGATCGAGCTGATCGCCGCGACCACCGCTGCCCTCGACGCCCTCGGCCTGACCGGCTGCTCCGTGCGGATCAACGACCGGCGCATCCTCGCCTCCCTCCTCGCGCACTGGGGCGTGCCGCCGGAACTCGCCGAACGGGCGCTGATCACCATCGACAAGCTCGACAAGATCGGCGTCTCCGGAGTCGTCACCGAGCTCGGCACCCTCGGCGTCGACACCGACGGCATCGCCGACACCCTCGAGGGGATGCCCGGCCTCGGCTGGGACGCCGACGCACCGGCCTGGCTCGACCCCGCCGCCCACGCCGACCTCCGCGCCCTGCGCGACGCCCTGCCGGCCACCCGACTGGTCTTCGACCCCACCCTCGTGCGCGGCATGGGCTACTACACGGGCACGATCTTCGAGATCGCCCACCCGGAGCTGGGCTATTCGCTCGGCGGCGGCGGCCGCTACGACGGGATGATCGGCCGGTTCCTCGGCACTGACGTGCCCGCCTGCGGATTCTCGATCGGCTTCGAGCGCATCGTCGACCTGCTCGGCCAGGCCGGGACGGCCGACACCGACGCGGTCGTGCTGGTGCACGAGAAGGATGCCGATCCGGCCGCCCTGGTGGCGCTCAAGGCGTCCCTCGTTGCCACGGGGCTGCGCGTGCGCCTCGAACGCCGCACCAAGAACCTCACCGCGCTGCTCGACCGGGCGGCCGCCGCCGGGTACGGGCGATACGCGTTCGTCAGCCCCGAAACCGCCCCGGCCGCCTCGCTCCAGTTCCGTCCGCTGGGCGAATCAGCCCACCATCACTAGACTGTTATGGGATTGGAACACAGCGAGGTCTTCCGAGATTCCCCCAGATCCCCACCCCCAATTAAAGAAAATAAAAGGAAACAGGAGATAGCTGTGGCTCTCATTGAGGCAGTAGTAGCGCGCGAGATTCTTGACTCCAGAGGCAACCCGACCGTTGAGGTCGAGGTATTGCTTGACGACGGTTCGGTTAGCCGCGCTGCGGTTCCGTCCGGCGCATCGACCGGTGCGTTCGAAGCTTATGAACTGCACGACGGCGACAAGTCGCGTTACCTGGGCAAGGGCGTGCTCAAGGCCGTTGACGCCGTCATCGACGAGCTCGGCCCGGCAGTCGAGGACCTCGACGCCACCGACCAGCGCATCGTCGACGCGGTCCTGAACGAGACCGACGGCACCGACAACAAGCACCGCGTCGGCGCCAACGCCATCCTCGGCGTCAGCCTCGCCGTCGCGAAGGCCGCCGCCACCTCGGCCGGCCTGCCCCTGTTCCGCTACCTCGGTGGCCCGAACGCGCACACCCTGCCGGTGCCGATGATGAACATCATCAACGGTGGCTCGCACGCCGACAACGACGTGGACATCCAGGAATTCATGGTCGTCCCGCTCGGCGCCGAATCCTTCGCCGAGGGCCTCCGCTGGGGCACCGAGACCTACCACGCGCTCAAGGCGCTCCTCAAGTCCAAGGGCCTGTCCACCGGCCTCGGCGACGAGGGTGGCTTCGCCCCCAACCTGCCCAGCAACCGTGCGGCCCTCGACCTCATCGTCGAAGCCATCACCAACGCCGGCTACACGCCCGGCAAGGACATCGGCCTCGCGCTCGACTGCGCCGCCTCCGAGTTCTACAAGGACGGCGTCTACCACTTCGAGGGCAAGGAACTCACTGCCCAGGAGCTGTCCGCGTACTACGTCGAGCTCGTCGCCGCCTACCCGCTCGTCTCGATCGAGGACCCGCTCGAGGAGGACGACTGGGAAGGCTACGTGCACCTCACCGCCGAACTCGGTGACAAGGTGCAGATCGTCGGCGACGACCTGTTCGTGACCAACCCGGTTCGCCTGGCCAAGGGCCTCGAGCTCGGCACCGCCAACTCGATCCTGGTCAAGGTCAACCAGATCGGCACCCTCACCGAGACGCTCGACGCGGTCGCCCTCGCCCAGCGCGCCGGCTACACCACGGTCATCTCCCACCGCTCCGGTGAGACCGAAGACACGTTCATCGCCGACCTCGCGGTCGCCGTCGACGCCGGCCAGATCAAGACCGGAGCGCCTGCCCGCAGCGAGCGCGTCGCCAAGTACAATCAGTTGCTGAGGATTGAAGAAGAGCTGGGCGAGGCCGCGGTCTACGCGGGCCGTTCCGCTTTCCCGCGGTTCAAGGCCTAGCTGTTCCGGAGCTCTCGAGGCCCGGGTCGTCCGGGCCTCGAGAGCTCCATTTTTTTGTCCGGATTCGGTTAGGGTTCGAGTAGCCTCCCGAACCCGACGAGTGCGAGAGGGGTGAGCCATGGGCAGGAAACGCGCGGAGCGACACCCCGTCGCCCTGACAACCACGGAAACGGCCACCAGCAACTGGCTGCGCGGGCTGCGGCTGTCGGGCTTCTCCTTCATGATGATGGGAATCCTGATCCTCGCCGTGATCGTGCTGGCCCCCGGCATCCGCACCTACGCCGAGCAGCAACAGCAGATCGAGCGGCTGACGAAGGCCGTAACGGCCCAGCAGGGCAGCGTCGACGAGCTCAAGTCCGAACGCGAGCGCTGGAACGACCGCACCTTCGTCACGACCCAGGCCCGCGACCGGCTCTCCTACGTCCTTCCCGGCGACGTCAGCTTCCTGGTGATCAACGACCTCGCCCTGCCCGTCGCGGGCGGCACGGAGCCGCCGCCGGCGAGCTCCGTCATCCAGAACACCAACGTCGATTGGCTCTCCTCCATGTTCGCCTCCGTCATGACAGCCGGCCTTGCCCCGGAGGCCACGAAATGACGCGGCCACCCTTCGCCCCGGTCAGCCAGGCCGACATCGATACGGTTTCCGCGCAGTTGGGCCGGCCGGCCCGCGACGTCGTCGGCATCGCCGGTCGGTGCGTCTGCGGCGCCCCGACCGTGGTGGCCACCGCGCCGCGGCTGAGCGACGGCACGCCGTTCCCCACCTTCTATTACCTCACCCACCCGGCCGCCACCGCCGCGCTGTCCTTCCTCGAGGCCACCCAGGTGATGAACGAGTACAACCAGCTGCTCCAGGACGACGAGGACATCCGCGCCCGCTACCGCCGCGCGCACGAGGGCTTCCTCTCCGACCGCGAATCGATCGGCGTCGTCCCCGAGATCGCCGGGATCTCCTCCGGTGGCATGCCGGAACGGGTCAAATGCCTGCACGCCCTCGCCGCGCATTCCCTCGCCGCCGGACCGGGCGTCAACCCGATCGGCGACCTCGCCCTGGCCAGGGCGGCCTGGTCGCCCGCGGTCTGCGAGTGCCTCGACTACACCGCGGCGGACGCGTGACCTCACCCTGGCGACGGATCGGGACGGGCGTCGGCCTGAGCCTGGCCCTGGCGCTGGGCGGGGCATCCGTGGTCATCGACGCGCCGCCGGCCCACGCCGACCAGGTGCGCGACCTCGAGTACTGGCTGAACGACTACGGTTTCACCCAGGCCTGGGCGACCACCCGCGGCGCCGGCGTCAAGGTGGCCGTGATCGACACCGGGGTGGCCCCCAACATCACCGAACTGGCCGGCGCCGTCGTCGGCGGCACGGATGTCTCCGGTCTCGGCTCCCCGAACGGCCAGACCCCGGTGGGCGACCGGAGCGAACACGGCACCCTCGTCTCCTCGCTGATGGCAGGTCGCGGCACCGGCGAGGGAACCGGAATCATCGGCGTGGCCCCGGCCGCGTCGATCCTGGCCGTGTCCGTCGCGTTCGGCACCAACGGCGCCACCCTCAGCAACGACGAGCAGATCGCCGCCGGCATCCGGTGGGCCGTCGACAACGGGGCGGACGTGATCAACATGTCGTTGACCCGCAACACCCTGGACTGGCCCACCAGCTGGGATGACGCGTTCCTCTACGCGTTCGAGCATGATGTCGTCGTCGTCGCGGCCGCCGGCAACCGGGGCAGCGGCACCACCGAGGTCGGCGCGCCGGCCACCATCCCCGGCGTGCTCACGGTCGGCGGTGTCGACCGCAACAAGGCCGCCAGCTTCGACGCCTCCTCGCAGGGCATCACCATCTCGGTGGCGGCCCCGAGCGAGCAGCTTGTCGGCGTGGTGCCGGGCGGCGGCTACGTGCAGTGGGACGGGACCAGCGCGGCAGCGCCGATCGTTTCCGGCCTGGTCGCGCTCGTGCGCTCCGCCTACCCGAAACTCGACGCGGCCGAGGTGATGAACCGGGTGATCGCCACGGCGAACCCGAACGGCCACGAGGTGCCCAGCCCGATCTACGGGAACGGGCTGATCGACGCGGCGGCCGCCGTGACGGCATCCGTGCCGGCCTCCACCGCGCCGACGCCGACGCAGCTGCTCGAGGAGTGGATCCGGGTGCACCGCCGCGCCGACACCGCCCCGACACCGGAACCGGAGACCACGGCGGTCGCGCCGGTCCCGCCGAAGAAGGACCCCGCCCTCCCCGCGCACAACCTGGCGGCGGCGTGGCTGCCCGGTCCGCTCAGCCTGACCTATGTGACGGTGCCGCTCATGGTTCTGGTCGGGTTTGGTATCCTAGTAACGCTGTTCGGCGTAGGGGCCACTCGGCACTTCAAGCGATTACGATCAAAACGCTGAGTTTTCGCGCATCCAATCTGTAGGAGGACCTCTAATCGTGCCCAAAATTCTCATTGTCGGCGGCGGCTACGCGGGGTTCTACACCGCTTGGAAGCTGGAGAAATGGCTGCGAGCCGGCGAAGCCGAGGTCACCATGGTCGACCCGCTTCCGTACATGACGTACCAGCCGTTCCTGCCTGAGGTCGCGGCCGGTTCCATCGAGGCCCGCCACGCCGTCGTCGCCCACCGGCGCCACCTCTCCAAGACCAACGTGCTCACGGCCAAGGTCACCCACATCGACCACGCCACGAAGACCGCGACCATCACGCCGCCGGTCGGCGAGCCGTGGGAATTCGTCTACGACGTCGTCGTGGTCACCGCCGGCGCCGTCTCGCGCACCTTCCCGATCCCGGGCGTCGCCGACCAGGCCTTCGGCCTGAAGACCATCGAGGAGGCCGTCGCCATCCGCGACCGCGTGCTCACCAACTTCGACAAGGCGGCTCAGCTGCCCGCCGGCCCCGAGCGCGACCGCCTGCTGACCTTCGTCGTCATCGGCGGCGGCTTCGCCGGCATCGAGGTGTTCGCCGAGTTGCGCTCGTTCGCCACCTCGCTGCTCAAGTCCTACCCGGAGATCGGCTTCGACGACACCCACTTCCACCTCGTCGAGGCGATGGGGCGGATCATGCCTGAGGTGTCCGTGCCGACCAGCCTCTGGGTGATCAAGAACCTCGATCAGCGCGGCGCACAGATCCACCTCAACACCCAGCTGACCAGCGCGGTCGACGGCAAGATCGAACTGTCCACCGGTGAGAGCTTCGAGACCGACCTCATCGTCTGGACCGCCGGTGTCATGGCGAACCCGGCGATCGTGCGCCACACCGACCTGCCGATCGAAGAGCGTGGCCGCCTGCAGGTTCGCACCGACCTGCGGGTCGGCACCGAAGACGAGATCATCGCGGACGCCTGGGGTGCCGGCGACGTCACCGCCGTGCCCGACCTCAGCGGCGGGGGAGTGGGCGGCTTCTGCGTTCCCAACGCCCAGCACGCGGTGCGCCAGGGCAAGCTCCTCGCGAAGAACATCGTCGCCGTGCTCCGCGGCGAAACGCCCAAGGAATACCTGCACAAGAACCTCGGCGCCGTCGCGGGCCTCGGCGTCGGCCACGGTGTCTTCCAGTCGGGGAGGATTGCGATCACCGGCCTTCCGGCCTGGTTCGCGCACCGCGGCTACCACGGCCTCGCCATGCCGAGCTGGGAACGCAAGCTCCGCGTCGTCTGGGGCTGGCTGAACAACTTCTTCCTGGGCCGCGACATCGTCTCCCTCGCTGCCGTGGAAAACCCGCGCGCCGTGTTCGAGGAGTTCGCGTCGCGCCCGAAGCCGCCGGCGGAAGCCTCCGCACCGGCCAAGGCTGCTCCCGCCAAGGCCGCCCCGGCCAGGACCGCCGCCGCTGCTGTCACGACAGGTGCTGCAGCGGAGAAGGCCGCGCCGGCAGCCCGAGCACCGCGGGCGCCGCGGAAGACCTCCGCGAAGCCGGTCGTCACCGCCGATGCGGCCGTGGAGACCGTCGACGTCGAGGACACCGTTTCCGTGTCGAAGTAACACCGGCGCTCTCGGCAGCACCTACGCTTGAAGCGTCCGGCCTCGGCCGGGCGCGCCCCCGTAGCCCAATGGCAGAGGCAGACGACTTAAAATCGTCACAGTCTGGGTTCGAGTCCCAGTGGGGGCACCATGATCCGTCACCGAACTTCCGCGTGATTCCGCGGAAGTTCGGCCCTCCAGAGGTCCGTTTGAGGGCTCTTGGCCACTCCGTGCCCACATTTTGCCCACACCGATCGCCACAGCAACGCCTCGGCGTGCTCTCTGAACGTTGGCCCACACTCTGTCGGCTCGACGTCGAAAAGGCATTACCGACTCATGCTCCTGGTGGTGAAGTGCTCAACCGACGGATGTGTGTCCTCCCGCTCGACCCTGCCGCGTCGTACTGGTGTAATTGTCCTCGACAGGAAGTGGAACATCCGTGCGCTACATGATCCTCATTCATTCCAACAACATCGCCGAGACGGCGTGGGCTGACGGCGAGAAGGCCGCGCTCGACCTGACGCACGGCGCCGTGGTCGGCGAGCTGATCGCGTCCCGCGAGCTCGTCGACACCAACGAGCTTGACGTGGAGGACGTCACCGTGATCGGTCACCACAATGGCGAGCCCGTGGCAACGCGCGGTCCGTTCACCGAGGGCACTGAGTGGATCGGCGGCTACTACATCGTCGACGTCGTCGACCGGGAGCGTGCTGTCGAGATAGCAGGTCGGTTCACTGAGAACCGGTACTCACCGATCGAGATCCGGCGGGTCGTGCACACGCCGCCCACGAGCTGACCGGCTCGGGCTCGCAGAATGGCCCCCAGCTTGCGGCCCTTCTTCGCCGAGGACCTAAAGGACCCCAATCCGACACCGACCAAATCAAGGAGATCTCATGGAGTACCTGCTGTTCATCGTTAGCGACCCGGCTGCGCCCACTTACATCCCCGAGGAGGACAACATCGAGGAGTGGGTCGCCGACCTTGAGAGCCGTGGGGTCGCCCGCGGCGGCAACCGGCTGCGTCCGGTCTCCGATGCGACGACCGTGACCGTGCGCGACGGCAAGACGATCGTCACCGATGGTCCATTCACCGAGGCCAAGGAGTGGATCGCCGGCTTCGACCTCATCGACGTCGAAAACCTCGACGAGGCGATCGAGATAGCCGCAAAACATCCGATGGCAAGGTTCGGACGCGTCGAGGTCCGTCCGGTCTGGCCATTCGAGTGATCGTAACAACTCGACTCGGATGACCAGTCCCGACGCTGGCCACGGCGCCACCGAGGTGAGCCGCGTGCTCGCCTCGGTGGCGTCATCCGAGCGCCTGCGAATCGTCTCGACACTGATCCGCATCACGGGCGACTGGGACCTTTCGGAGGACTGCTTCCAAGATGCCGTCGCCCGCGCGCTGACATCGTGGCCGGAGTGCGGCCTCCCCGATAACCCCGGTGCGTGGCTCACCACCGTCTCGAAAAATCTCGTGATCGACGCGCTACGGCGCGCGTCGACTGAACGGAACACCACCAGGCGCTACGCCCTCGAGACCGAGATCGACGCGCAGGAGCGCCTGACCGCGGCATCCGGAGGGGAAGGCATGGAAATGCTGACTGGCACATCCGATGACGCCCTGGACGACGACCGCCTCCGCTTGATCTTCACCTGCTGCCACCCGGCGCTCGCGATGGATGCCCGCGTCGCGCTCACTCTCCGCACCGTGGTGGGGCTAAGCGTGCGCGAGACCGCGCACGTGTTCCTGGTGACCGAACAGACCATGCAGAAGCGTCTGGTTCGGACGCGGGCGAAGATCCGCGCGGCGGGTATCCCCTATCGAGTGCCACCCGCGGAAATGCTGCCCGAGCGGACTTCAGGAGTGCTCTCCGTGATCTACCTTCTGTTCACCGAGGGATACTCGTCAGGGAGCGGCGCCGAGCTCGTGCGCTCCGCCCTCGCGGAGGAAGCGATCCGGTTGAGCCGCCTCATGGTTACCCTGACGCGGCACTCCACGCAGCTGCCCGAGGTGCTCGGATTGCTCGCACTCGAGCTGTTCCAGCAGTCCCGTGCGGGCTCTCGCATCGACGACGACGGCGATCTGGTGCTGCTCGAAGATCAGGACCGGCGGCTCTGGGACGGAGCCGCTATCTCGGAGGGCATTGCGGTGCTTGCCTCAGCCGAGGAAGAGCCCCAGCGACTCGGCGGAGTGGCCGGCACCTACCAGCTCCAGGCGCAGATCGCCGCGCAGCACGCGACTGCTCCGACTGCGGCGGCGACGAACTTTCACCGCATCGCCGAACTTTACGCCCGTCTCGGGCGGGTCTCTCCGTCGCCGATCATTGACCTCAACCGCGCGATCGCCGTGGCACTGGCGGAGGGGTCGGAGGCTGGGCTCGAACTGTTGGACATCCTGGACCGCAACGCACATCTCGCCGACTACCACCTACTGCCCGCAGCCCGCGCCGACCTCCTCCGCCGCGGCGGGCGGTTCGCCGATGCCCTGCCGCACTACCTGCGCGCCCTCGAACTCGCACCCTCCGATCCGGAGCGTCGATTCCTCCAGCGGCGGATCGACGAGATGCGGACAACCGCACAAACTCCGTCGTCGACGGCCCCGCCTGGCGGGCCACCTACGCAGGTTGATGCCACCTGACCTCATGTCGGGAATCATCCAACGACCAGGTTCTGATGACCGTCGATGAGCTCGCGCACGATGTCGAGGTGGCCCGCGTGCACGGAGGTCTCCGCAAGGACGCGAAAGATGACCGCGCGCCCGTTCCGCATCGGTGGCCCATCGTAAACGCTGGCTGGGGGCACCCAGAGCGGAGGAGCGTCGAGATCGATCCTCCTGAGCACCTCGTCACTGCGGGCTATCTGCCGCTCGTACACGTTGATTGCTTCAGCACCCGCCATCGGGTCCGACGACCAGCCGTCATGAACGGCTTCGATCGCTTCCGCGTCACCACCAAGAATGGCTGATATCCAGAACATTTCGTCGTCGTATGCGAGGTGATTGAGAAGCCGGGTGATCGTCCAACCCGACGGGACGAATGCGCGATGCATGTCGTCCTCCGCCAGCCCCCTCACCGTTCTCAGCACATGTTGTCGTTCATTCGCCAGCTGCGCGAGCAGGGGTGCATCACTCATGATCAGCACTGTTTGCTCCATCGTGCGTTCTCGTCGGTCGGCGGAGGAGACCGGTGGTGATGGCAGTGCTGTGTGCAACTCGGGCGATGGTGGCGCTCCATCCATCGCGGGTGCCGCCCTCGATGAGGTTGCGTACATCATCATCCGCCAACTGGTCGGGAAAGGTAACCGTGAGCGCGAGGCGAGTGCCTTCTGCGACGTCGTGGAGGTCAACGGTCACGATCGGCGCTTCGTCCTCGCGGTTTCCGGTGAGCTCAGGCCATCCTCCAGTCGCTCCCCACCGAAAGACCAACCGCTCGTTGGGTACGACCTCAAGGTATACGCCGCCGGTGGGGTATTGGAGGTCGTCATCGACCACCATCTGTTGACGCCACACGCCGCCCACCCTGAGGTCTACCTGGATAGGCGTCGAGGGAGTGGGCATAGCGGGGTTGTAGAACCAGGCGAGGTGTTCCGGCTCGGTCCACGCCGTAAAAACTACATTGCGCGGCGCGGGCACGACGCGGGACAGGGTGAAGCTTCGTTCAGTTCGTGTCTGAGACATCATCGCGCTCCTTCAGATTGTCAGAGGTGTAATTCGTGGCTGGGGCCAATCATGAGGTGCTTTTCGAGACCGCCTAAACGCGATTCGAAGAACTGGCGTAAGGCACCATACATTGTCCACTGCTGGAAGCGACGACGGATTCAAGCGGCAGTACCGCCATTGAGCGGTCCAAGTCTGGCCGACCGTCGAGTTGCACCGACGGATTCCGAGGGCAGGGCGCGGACAGGCTCGAGGGCATGAACCGTTGGGTGAGGCACTGGCCCAGATCTCTCGCGCCTGGCGCGTCCCCGTTGGGGCGAGATCCGCTCCACCAATGGCCCATGTGATCCAACCGCGCCTGTGCCATTCTCAGGAGATGGATTGGCCTCAACCTGAACCGGTCTGCTCTGAGCGGCTCCTGCTTGAACCACTCGCGGTGGACCATGCAGCTTCGATGGTCGACGTTCTGGCCGACCCGTCGCTATACGAGTACACCGGCGGCGAAGCCCCGTCATTAGACCTGCTCCACAGCAGATATGCCGCACAGATCGTGGGGCAGTCTGATGACGGTTCCCAATGGTGGCTGAACTGGATAGTCACATACCGAGACACCGGTGAGCCGGCCGGTTTCGTGCAGGCAACCGTCGCGAACGTTGAAAATACGAGGAAGTTGGCCCGGACTGAGGCCTCGACTGGGGTGGAACTAGAGTTCGAGTCCCAGTGGGGGCACCACGCAAGCCGGCGTCAGCGCGCCGCGACCTCGCCGGGGAGGGCGAGGTCGACGAAGGCGCGCACCGCCGCCGACACCCGCCTGCTGCGGGACGCCGCCAGGTAGACGGTGAACTCCGGCACGTTCGCGACCGGGAGCCGCCGCACGCCGCGGGCGTCGCGTGCGGCGAACTCCGGCAGCAGGGCGACGCCGAGGCCGTTGGCGACATATTCGGCGGCGGTGCCGATGTCGGAGACCTCGATCATCACCCTCCGTTCGACGCCGGCCACGGTGAACGCGTCGTCGACGATCCCGCGGCTGGCATAGCCGGGGGGAAGGTCGATGAACTCCTCCCGGGCGAGACCGTCGAGTTCGACCGGGCGGGCGGAGGCGAGCCGGTGGTCGTCCGGCACGACCAGCACCATCGGCGACGACGCGATCGGCCGGGCGATCAGCGCCCCCGGCACCGGTCCGCTCAGGGCGAGGAAGGCCAGGTCGAGCTCGCCGGAGGCCAGGTCGTCGACCAGCCCGGCCGACCCGCGCCGGGCGGCCCGCAGGCGCACGCCGACGCCCGGATGCCCGGTGCGGAACAGGCCGAGCAGCCCGGGGACGTCGACGAGGGTGACCGAGGTCATCAGCCCGATCACGATTGAGCCGGTGATGGCGTGCGTGCTCTGCTGGGCGGCGTCGCGCACCTCGTTCACTGCGTCGAGTGCCTCCCGCACCTTGGGCAGGAGCAGGTCGCCCGTGGAGGTGAGCCGGATCTGACGGCGGCTGCGGTCGAAGAGTTCGACGCCGAGTTCGCTCTCGAGCGACCTCACCCCGGCCGACACGGCGGACTGGGCGATGGTGAGCCGGTCGGCGGCGCGGGTGAAGTTCAGTTCGGCGGCGACGGCGCTGAAGAATTCGAGCTGGCGGAGGTCCATCCGCCAATCATCTCACTCGGAGATTGATGGCATCCGTCATCGGCGTTGTTTCCTATCGGTCGGCGAGGGACGATTAATGCAGGCGCCGGACTTTCGGCGCCAGGAGGCAGGCACCATGACGAACCCATCCGTACGCAACGACGAAGCGACGGATGCCGCGCATGCGCCGGCAGACCCGGTCACGCCCTACGGCGCCGGCACCGCTGCCCTGTCGCGCCGTTCCGCCGACCGGGTCGTCGAGTGCCTCACGGCCTACGGCGTCAAGTGGGTGTTCGGAGTTCCCGGCGCCAAGATCGACCCGGTCTACGATTCCCTCGTCGACGCCGGCCCCGAGCTGATCGTCTGCCGGCACGAGCAGAACGCCGCGTTCATGGCCGCGGCGGTCGGCCGCCTGAGCGGCCACCCCGGCGTCGTGCTCGTCACGAGCGGCCCGGGCACCTCCAACCTGGCGACCGGCCTGCTCACCGCGACGACCGAGGGCGACCCGATGGTCGCCCTCTGCGGCGCCGTCCCTCGCGCCGACCGTCTCAAGCGCACCCACCAGTCGATGGACGCCGTCGGCATGCTCTCCGCCGTGACGAAATCCGCCGGCGAGGTCAGCGTCGCGGACAACGTGCCGGAGGCCATCGCCAACGCTTTCCGGCAGGCGACCCAGGAGCCCAAGGGCGCCGCCGCGGTCGTGCTGCCCTACGACGTGCTCGTCGACTCGACCACGGTCACGATGAAGAACCCGCACTGGGTGCCGCAGCTGGGCGCCGCCCCGGCCGAGAGCGTGCAGCGCGCCGCAGCCCTGCTGCAGAACGCGACCTTCCCCGTCATCCTCGCCGGCGCCCGCTCGGGCTCCGACCGCGCCACCGCCGCCGTGCGCCGGCTGCTCGGCGTGGCCGGACTGCCCGTGGTCGAGACCTTCCAGGCTGCGGGGGTCATCTCGCACGAGCTCGAAGAGCACTACCTGGGCCGGGTGGGCCTGTTCCGCAACCAGCCGGGGGACATCCTGCTGCACAAGGCCGACGTGATCCTGGCCGTCGGCTACGACTTCGTCGAATACGAACCGTCCAAATGGAACAAGGACCACCAGCGGGTGATCATCCACCTCGACGAGCTCACGGCCGACCTCGACGACTACTACCGCCCGACGGTCGAGCTCCGCGGCGATGTCGCCGAGACCCTCGACGCGCTCGCCCGCCAGATCGACGGGCTCAGCCTGCCCGCGGCGGCGGCCGCTGTGGTCGCCGAACAGCGCTCTCGCCTCGCGCAGGCCGACCAGGCGACCGGCCACGACGAAACCGAGGGCGTGCACCCGGCCGAGCTGACCCTGATGATGCGCGAGCTGCTGCCCGACAACACCACGGTGCTCTGCGACGTCGGCTCGCACTACATCTACATGGCCAGGCATTTCCGCACCTACCACCCGCGCACCCTGCTGTTCTCGAACGGGCAGCAGACCCTCGGCGTCGCCCTGCCCTGGGCGATCGCGGCCACCCTGGTGCGGCCGGGCACCCCGGTGGTGTCCGTGTCGGGCGACGGCGGCTTCCTCTACTCGGCGATGGAGCTCGAGACGGCCGTGCGGCTCGGTTCGACCTTCACGCACGTGATCTTCAACGACGGAAGCTACGACATGGTGGCGTTCCAGCAGCAGGGCAAGTACGGTCGCACCTCCGGGGTGCAGCTGGGCGACTACGACGTGGTCGGCTACGCCGAGTCGTTCGGCGCGCACGGCTACCAGGTGACCCACCTCGCCGACTTCGCCGCCGTGCTGGCCACGGCCATGGCCGAACCGGGCCCGAGCATCATCGACGTGCGGGTCGACTACCGCAACAATAGAGACGAACTGATGGCCGACCTGGAAAGCGATGTGCTGCAATGAGCGAGATGACCGTGTCCCGGCACGAGATCTTCCAGACGAGCCTGATGAGCGCCCTGCTCGACGGCGTGTACGAGGGCGAGATGACCGTGCGCGACCTGCTCGGCCACGGCAGCTTCGGCATCGGCACCTTCAACGGGCTCGACGGCGAAATGCTCATCGTCGACGGCAGCTGCTACCAGCTGCGCGCCGACGGCGGGGTGACGAAGGCCGACCTCGGCGCCCACACCCCGTACGCGGTCGTCACCAACTTCGTGCCGCACATCGAGAGCGAGCTGCCGCCCGGCGTGCTGCGCGCCGAGGCGTCGGACGTGATCGACCGGTTGACGGCATCCGAGAACTACATGTACGCGCTGCGCATCGACGGCGACTTCGAATGGATCCGGATGCGCACCGTCGTCAAGCAGCAGAAACCGTACCGGCCGATGGTCGAGGCGACCGATGAGGACAGGGTCGTCGAGCTGCACGACGTCACCGGCGTCGTCGTCGGCTTCCGCACCCCGCTCTACGAGCAGGGCATCGGCGTGCCCGGCTGCCACGCGCACTTCATCACCGACGACCGCACGGCCGGCGGGCACGTGCTCGACTTCAAGCTGCGCACCGGTCGCGCGGCCCTGTGCCTCGGCACCGACCTCCGGCTGCAACTGCCGCTGACGGACGCCTTCCGCGACGCCAATCTCGCACCGGAGGACCTCGCCAGGCAGCTGCTCAAGACCGAGTCGCACGCGTAGGGCAGGAATGTCGCCCCGTCAGCCGGGGAGCGCGAGCGGTAGGGCGGCGAGCACGGTCCGACCGCCCCTGTCCGCCCGGGGTGCCATATCGACCAGCGCGAGCTGGGTCAGGGAGAACACGTCGCCTTCGTTGACCCGCCCTGAACGCTTGACGGTCACATGCGCCCGGAAGCCGGGGCCGGTGAATGCCGGCTCGTCGGGTGACGCGGCGAACGGCCGGACCGCATCGATCAGCCTCCGGTGCAGCGTGGTCAGGGCTGGGTTCGGGGTGATGACCGTCACCGGAATGTCTTCGCGGCGGCCGAACAACTCGTCGAGGCCGGCAGTCACGGTCAGGGCAGCCTGGCCGGCGGTGGCTGCGGCGATCACGTCGGCGATCTGGGCGGCCAAGGCATCCGTGTAGAACGGCGGCAGCACGGTGATGTGCGGCGGCCAGTCCGGCACCAGGAAGCTCTCACCGGGGGTGAGCGGTGTGAGCGGGAGGACGACGACGAGCCGGGACATGGGCCGAGTCTAGGCGGCGGGCGCGGCGCAGCCGCCCGGGGTGGGACGTGCGGCGCCTCTCCCCGCGCCCGAAACCGCACGCCGCGACCGCGGCCGCGGGGGCGGGCTGCCGAAACCGGCGCGGGCTGGGATCTGACTAGCCCAGGTGGTCGAGGTAGCGCAGGATGATGCCCTCGCGGAGCGCCCACGGCGACACCTCGAGTTCGGTCACGTCGAAGGCGGCCATCGCCGCGCCGAGCACGATCCCGCCGGCGACGATCTGGAACGTGCGGTCGGCGGTGATCCCGGGCAGGGCCGGGCGGGCCTCGGCCGGGATGCGGGCCAGGCGCGGCACCCAGTCCGCGAGCTGGGCGCGGCCGAGCAGCATCCGTTCGCCGGAGCCGAAGCCCTCGGAGGTCGAACCGGCCAGCCTGGCCAGGGACCGGATCGTCTTCGAGGAGCCGACCACGTGGTGCGGTGCGGGGAGCCCGGCGAAGGCGTCGACGGCATCCGCGAGCACGGCGGCCGCGTGCTTCCGAAGCGCGCTGACCTGCTCGGGCAGCGGAGGGTCGTTGTGCAGGAAGCCGATCGTGGAGCGCCCGGCGCCGAGCGGGAGCGACACGGCGACGGTCGGGATCTCGTTGCCGCCGGCGGCGATCTCGAGCGAGCCGCCGCCGATGTCGAAGAGCAGGATGTCCCTGGCCGACCAGCCGTACCAGCGGCGCACGGCGAGGAAGGTGAGCCGGGCCTCGTCCTCGCCGGAGAGCACCTGCAGGGCGACGCCGGTCTCGCGTTCGACCCTGGCCAGCAGTTCGGCGCCGTTGGTCGCGTCGCGGAGCGCGGAGGTGGCGAACGGGAGCAGATCGTCCACGTTGTGACGCCGGGCGATGCCTGCGGCGTTGCCCACGGCCTCGAGCACGGCCGTGCAGCCTTCCTCGGTGATCTCGCCCGCCGGGGTGAGGTAGCGCATCAGCCGGAGCACGGCCTTGTCGGAGGCCATCGGCACCGGTTGCGCGCCCGCGTGCGCGTCGACGACCAGCAGGTGGACGGTATTCGAACCGACGTCAAGAACTCCGAGGCGCACGCTCCGACGATAGCGCCTCGCGGACGGTCACGGTCACCGCGTGCCTGCGCACTCGGTCACGCGGTGACGGTGTGCCGGCTCGCCCGCAGGGTGCCGTCGACCATGGTGTGCACCGAACTCATCAGCGGCAGCAGGCGCTGGTCGTGGGTGACCAGCACGGTGGCGGTGTCGTGCTCCCTCGTCAGCCGCAGGATCAGGTCGAGGATGCTCGCGCCCCGCTCCTGGTCGAGCGCGCTCGTGGGCTCGTCGATGACCAGCGCGGTCGGCTCGTTCATCAGCGCCCGGGCGATGTTCACCCGCTGGCGCTGCCCGCCGGAGAGCTGGGCCGGCCGTTTGCCGGCCTGGTCGGCCAGGCCGACGGCATCCAGCAGCTCCAGGGCACGGATGCCCGCGGCCCGCCGCCCGCGCCGCCCGCGCGCCCGGCCGCCGAGTTCGCCCATCACCACGAGCTGCTCGGCGGCCGTGAGCGCCGGCAGCAGGTTGGACTGCTGGAAGATGATCCCCAGGCGGTCCCGGCGCAACTCCGCCCGCTCGGGCATCGAGAGCGCGGTCGCGTCGACCCCGCCGATCCGCACGGTTCCGCTGTCGGGGGTGATCAGCGTCGACGCGACGGCGAGCAGGCTCGACTTGCCGGAGCCGGACGGCCCGGTCACGCCGGCCACGGTGCCCTGCCGCACGGTGAGGGTGACGTGGTCGACCGCGGTGATGCGGTTCTCGCCGTCGGGGAAGGTGAGGGTGACATTGTCGAGCTGGATCATCGGTTGCTCCCGAGGGCGGTGAGGGGGTCGGTGGTGGTCACGGAACGGAGGGCGAACGCGGCGCCGGCGAGGCCGAGGACGATCATGGCGGCGGCGGGCACCAGGGTGGTCAGCGGGCTGAGCACGAACGGCAGCACGGTGCCGGCGACGGCCCCGAGGAGGGCGGTCAGGATGATGCCGACCCCGACGCCCGCGACGAGCACGAGCACCGCCTGGCCGAGCGCGTCGCGGACGAGCATCGGGTTGGAGGCGCCGAGCGCCTTGAGAATGGCGACATCCGGTTGGCGCTGGATGCTCCACACGGTGAAGAAGGCGCCGACGACGAGGGCGGAGATGCCGAACAGCATCGCCACCATCAGCAGCAGGGACCCGATCTCGGACCGGAACGCGCCGAGGGCGGTGAGCGAGGCGAGCACCCCGGCCGAGGAGGTGCCCGTCGCGGCATCCGCGGCCGGGTAGTCGACGCCCGGGCCGGTCACCGCGAGAACGGTGGCGTAGGCGTCCGTGCGGCCGGTCGCGGCGGCGATCGCCTGCCAGTCCGCCAGCTGCAGCCACACCACGGGAGTGTGCGAGTACCAGGTGTCGGCGCTGACCGTGTCGACGAGGTAGCGCGAACCGGCCAGGTCGACGGAGTCGCCGGCACGCACGGAGAGGTCCTCCGCGACGGTCTCCGGGAGGCTCAGGTGGCCGGCCCGGGAGGGGACGTCGCCGGATCGGTCAGCGCCGGATCCGGCCCCGAACAGGGCGACGGCGGCCGTTCCCCCGCCGGCCGACAGCCGCAGCTGGCTGATCCCGAGCGGGCTCACCCGTTCGACCCCCTGGCGCTCGCGCCACGCCTCGGCGTCGGCGGCCGTAACCTCGGAATCGGAATAACTGACCGCTGCGTCCCCCTCCGGCGCGGAGAAGACGATCCGGTCGGCGCTGAGGCCGGTCACCGCCGAGATGTTCTGGTCGGCCAGGCCGGCGGTCAGGCCGGACAGGAAGCCCACCAGCAGGGTGATCAGGGCGACGACGGTGCCGATCAGCACGAACCGTCCCCTGGCAAATCTGAGGTCACGCCAAGCTACGAACACGAAAAGGGCTCCTTCATCGGGATGAGCGTCCGGATTGCCGGACAGGTCAACTCTCGTCCGGGCGGCGTTTGCCGTCATCGTGCGGGTTGACCGCCTTCTCCGGCCCGAAGGTGGAAGATCCTTTCCACCTTTCGGCGGATGCCGGCCGGGCCGGCTCGGCGTAGCCTGAGGAAGTGATCACAGCGTGACCGGGCCTCAGGGTTCCGCCCTCAACCCCGTCTTCCTCGGCCTGCGGATCGGGCTGCACTCGCTCGTCCTCGGACTGGTCGTGCTCGTCATCGCGACGGCCGGCGCCGCAGGCTTTCCGGGGGCGATGGTGCTCACCATCGTCGCCGTCGTCTTCCTCGGCAGCTACGCCTTCGGCGCGATGCTCGGCCGCAGCCTGGCTGGTACGGGGAGAACGGGCGGCGCGGTCGGCGCCATCCGCTCCGGTGCCTGGGCGGCCCCGGCCTGGCTGGGCGTGCTCACTGCCGAATGGCTGGTCCTCGCCGCGCTCAGCGCCGAAGCGATGTACCTGGTCTTCCCTCTGTTCTTCCTCTACCTGCACGTCCTGGCCGGCTGGCGGGGCCCGGTGGCCGTGCTCGTCACGACCCTGCTAGCGATCCTCGCCTTCGGCAACCAGCGCGGGTTCAGCGTCGGCGGCGTCGTCGGCCCGCTGCTCGGGGCCGCCCTCGCGGTCGCCATCGGGCTGGCCTACCGCTCTCTCGCCCGCGAGGCGCAGGAGCGCGAGATCCTGATCGGCGAACTCCTGACGGCCCGCAGCCGGCTCGCCGCCGCCGAGCGGGCCGCCGGCGTTCAGGAGGAACGCGGCCGGCTCGCCCGGGAAATCCACGACACCGTGTCCCAGTCCCTCTCGAGCATCGTGATGCTGCTGCACGCGGCCGAGCGAAGCGACCCGGCCGGCGGCGCTGCGGCCGTGCGGATGAGGCAGGCGCGGGACGCCGCCACGGCGGCGCTCGCGGAGACCAGGCAGTTCATCGACGAGCTGGCGCCGCCGATGCTCCGGCAGGGCACCCTGGTCGAGGCCCTGGAGCGGCTCGCCGCCGAGACCGGCCGCACCAGCGGCATCCGGATCGGCGTCACCGTCGCCGGCGAGTTCGAGCCTCTGCCGACCCGGTACGAGACCGCGCTGCTGCGCATCGCCCAGGGGGCGCTGTCGAACGCCGTGCAGCACGCCGGAGCCACCCGGATCGACCTGACCCTGAGCACCCTCGACACCGAGGTCATCCTCGACGTGGTCGACGACGGTGTCGGCTTCGACACCGCGGCGGCAGGCCCGGCCCCGGGAACGGCCGGGACCGGGCGCACCTCGTTCGGCCTGCGCGCGATGCGGGAACGGGTGGCCGAACTCGGCGGCACCCTCACGGTCGAGAGCGCGCCGGGAACCGGAACGAGCGTCGTGGCCGGCTTCGAGGTGGGCGAATGAGCATCCGGGTCCTGATCGCCGACGACCACCCGATCATGCGGTCGGGCCTGGAAGCACTGTTCGGCACCGAGCCGACGATCAGCGTCGTGGCCGCCGTCGGCACACCGGACGAGGCCGTCGCGGCGGCGGAGCGCCTCCGACCCGACGTCGTGCTGATGGACCTGCAGTTCGCGGGCGAGTTCCGGGGTGCCGACGCGACCCGGCGCATCCGTGCCCTGCCGAACCCGCCGAGCGTGCTCATCTTCACCAACTACGACTCGGACAGCGACATCATCACCGCGATCGAGGGTGGGGCCGCCGGCTACCTGCTCAAGGACACGCCGCCCAACGACCTGATCGCCGCCGTCACCGCCGCTGCCGCCGGCCAGTCGGCGCTCGCCCCCGCGGTGGCGACCCGGCTGCTGTCGCGGGTGCGCAACGCGAGCCCGGCGCTCAGCGCGCGCGAGCTGGAGGTGCTGGCCCTGGTCGCCGAGGGGAGCAGCAACACCGACATCGCCGCCCACCTGCACGTCAGCGAGACCACGGTGAAGTCGCACCTCGCGCACATCTACCCCAAGCTCGGGGTGTCCTCCCGCACGGCCGCGGTGGCGGCGGCGCGCCGGAGCGGGCTGCTGCGCCGGCAGTAGCGGCCGTCGCGGCGGCTCGCGCCCACCCGGATCAGTCGACCGCGGGGGCGACGAAACGCTGCCACGCCCATGCCCCCGTGCTCAGCGCCGCGAAGGCGCCGGCCGCCACCCAGAGCAGAGTGATGGTCCCATTGCCATGCCACGTGGTCATCGCCGGCGCCAGCACCGCGAACAAGATCGTGAAGGCGAGCACGGTCAGGCCGGCCCAGACCGGCGGCGACCAGGCGAGGATGCTGCGCCCGCTGGTGCTGCCGATCGGCACCAGCACGATGGCGGCCGACCCGATCGCGGCGAGAACGACGCTGTTGGCGATCTCGGCGCCGAAGGCGCTGGCGAAACCGGTGGCGTGAGGCAGCACCCCGAGCGCCAGCCAGCCCGCGACGGCGAGCAGGATCAGGCTCCCTGCCCGCACGGCCGCGAGCTGGCCGCGGCGTTCCGGCCGGGCGTCGGCCGCGATCGTGACGCTGCCGAGCAATCCGAACAGCAGGGCCGGGTGGATCTCGAACACCCGCGACGCGAGCGCGCTCACCCCGACGAGGAGCAGGTAGCGCGGCAGGAAGGTGACGGATGCGTTCAGCCGCAGCACCTGCCGGCCCCACCACCGGGGAACGAGGGCGCCGACCCCGTTGACCACGAGCAGGGCGATCATGACGGCGACCAGCAGCCTGAGGTAGGCCGGCCGGCTGCCCACCGGCCCTGACAGCATCACCAGGGTCGCGGCGGAGACCAGGGCCGCCCCGGCCACGAGCCAGCGGTTCACGAGCACGGTCGGCGCGGTCTCGAAGTCGTCCCGCGGGTGGTTGCGGCCGGCGATCGGGGCCCCAGGCCAGAGCGGGCGCCCGGCCCGGGCTCGGGAGATGGTGCCGCTGAGCAGGCGGGCCGGGATGGCCAGGAGCAGGAGGCAGCCGAGGGCGAAGAGCGCGGCCTGCAGCCAGGAGAAGCCCGAGCCGGGCGGAAGCACCGCCGTCGTGAACTGGGTCGGGTCGTTCCAGCCTCCGGCGAGCCCGGTCGACGGAACGACGGCGTCCGGGTGGGGAACCGGGGGGAGCGCCTGCGGGGCCGGCGGTGCCGCGTCCGGCGGCCGCGCGGGCTGTGCCGGCGGGGCAGTCGTCGCGTCGTCGCCGGCCCCGGTCGGCGGTGC